>DVOS01000038.1 GCA_018713435.1 Candidatus Merdiplasma excrementigallinarum | reverse complement strand
TCTCTACCGGGTACAGACAGGAGCCTTTCGAAATCCCCGGTATGCCCAGGATATGGTTTACCAGCTGGGAAGGCAGGGATATCCGGCTTATATTGCCCGGCAGGGCGATCTCTACAGAGTGCAGACAGGCGCTTTTGAGAACCTGGATAATGCCATTAAAATGGAGCGTATGCTCCGGGGAATGGGGTATTCCACCCTGCTGATAAAAGAGGGAGCCGGTTGACTTACCCGGGATTTCTGTTAGAATAGTCTTATGATAACGGACCATATAGAAGAGATAAAGAAACCGCTGCTAAGCTGGTTTCAGGAACACGCGAGAGAGCTCCCCTGGCGGGAGCAGCCGCTGCCCTACTATGTGTGGGTATCGGAAATTATGCTGCAGCAGACCAGGGTGGAAGCGGTAAAACCTTATTTTGCCAGATTTATCAAAGCGCTTCCGGATATAAAGGCCCTGGCGGACTGCGGGGAGGACAGGCTGCTGAAGCTGTGGGAAGGACTGGGATATTACAACCGGGTCCGGAATATGCAGAAAGCGGCCCGGATTGTGATGGAGCAGTACGAGGGATGTCTGCCTGCGGATTACAGGAAACTTCTGGAGCTGCCGGGCATAGGCAGCTATACGGCGGGAGCCATTGCCTCCATCGCGTTTCATATTCCGGTGCCTGCCGTGGACGGAAATGTGCTGCGGGTAATCAGCCGGATTACAGGAAATGAAGAAGATATTTTAAAGCCCTCCGTGAAACGCCGGATGGAAGAAATGCTGCAGGAAGTGATGCCCCGTGAAGAGCCGGGGGTTTTTAACCAGGCGCTGATGGAGCTGGGGGCGCTGATCTGCCTTCCGGGAGGGGCGCCGGACTGCCCGGCCTGTCCCCTTAAGCAGCTGTGCATGGCCAGAAGGCACGGAAGGGAGCGGGAACTTCCGGTCCGAAGCAAAAAGCAGGCCAGACAGCTGCAGGAGAAAACCGTGCTGGTGATCGGGGACGGGACCCGGACTGTGATCAGAAAACGCCCGTCCCAAGGGCTGCTGGCAGGTCTGTATGAACTGCCGAATCTGTCGGGACATCTGAGTGAAGACCAGGCGGTATCCTATCTGAAAGAAAAGGGATTTTCTCCGCTGCGCATTCTGCCTCTTCCGGGGGCCCGGCACATATTCAGCCATGTGGAATGGAACATGATAGGATATGCGGTGCTGGTGGAAGATATGGAGGAGAGAGAGGCCGGAGGGGAGTTCCTGGCAGTGGAGCCGGAGAGAACACGGCGGGAGTATCCCATTCCCTCTGCCTTCGGAGCCTATGCCGACTGGCTTTTTATGCGGACGGAGACGGAAAATACCAAGATGAGGAGAAAAAAATGAGTAAAATACTGACAGTCGCCATACCCTGCTATAATTCAGAAGCGTATATGGAGCATTGTATCCGTTCTCTGCTGCCGGCGGGGGAGGATATTGAGATTCTGATTGTGGACGACGGTTCCACGAAAGACAGAACGCCCCAGATCGCCGACGAGTACCAGGAGAAATATCCGGGCATAATCCGGGCCATCCACCAGGAGAACGGCGGTCACGGGGAGGCGGTAAACGCGGGGCTTCGCAATGCCTCCGGCCTGTATTACAAAGTGATCGACAGCGATGACTGGGCGGACACAAAAGCCCTGAAAGCCATTGTAGCCAGACTGAAGGAGCTGGAGGAGGCCGGTACCCCCGTGGATATGCTGCTGGCGGATTTCGTCTATGACAAGGAAGGAGCCCGGCATAAAAAAGTGGTGCATTTCCGGGGCGTTTTCCCGGTAAACCGGGTGTTTGACTGGTCTGCCATGGGACACATGAAAGAAACCCAGTATATCCTGATGCACAATATTTTCTACCGCACCCGGACGGCCAGAGAGAGCGGCATGGTGCTGCCAAAGCACACCTTTTATGTGGACAATCTGTTCGCGTTTCAGCCTTTTCCCTATGTGAAAAAGCTTTATTACATGGATGTGGTATTTTATCACTATTACATCGGCAGGGAAGACCAGTCGGTGAATGAACAGGTGATGATCGGCCGCATTGACCAGCAGATCAAGGTGAACCGGATGATGATCGATATTATGAACCGGCAGAATTTTGAGGGGCTGGATCCCCATGTGGAAAAATATATGTATATTTACCTGGACAAGATCATGACCGTAACTTCCAGCCTGCTGCTGGTAAGCGGGACAAAGGAGAATCTGGAAAAGAAGAAAAAAATATGGGCTTATCTGAAAAAGACAAGCCCGAAGATGTACCGGCGCCTGCGCTGGAGCATACTGGGAATCAGCATGAACCTGCCCGGATGGCTGGGGAGAAAACTCTCGGTAGCCGGGTACAAGGCGGCAAGAAAACTGGTGGGCTTTAACTGAAAGAGGGGTTATCCCGCGATTACCCGCAGCTTTTCCTTCAGAAGCCCGAAGGATACTTTTTTGCAGAAACCGAAGTGCTCTCCGTCAATGTGGACGCAGACCTCCCTGTCGCTCTGGATGACGGCCCTGCGGCACCGGAAGATGTGGATGCCCTGGAACTTAACGTGTTTTCCCTTGAAGGCAGTGGGAAGGATCAGCAGGGTTTTCCATTTGGAGAGGCCCTCCACCACGATCAGATCCAGATAATTGTCTACGGGACTGGCTTTCGGGCAGAACATGAAACCGCCCCCTTCGTACCGGGTGTTCATGGCCGCCGCGAAGTATACGTTCTGGTAGGTGAGAAGCTTCTGGTCGTCCATAATCAGCCGGATGGAAAAGGGCCGGATGGAAACCAGCAGCTTCAGGGCGTTCAGCAGGTAGATCAGCTTGCCGGCGTGAAGTTTGTTCAGCAGATACTTGGCCGGAGAACGGTAGGATTCGTAGCAGACTGCCGCGTCGTACCCCATGCCTGAGCTGACGGCAAAATATTTTTTCTGACCGCCGGAGGATGTGACGCCGATATTAATGTTCCGGAATTTGGAAGGCGACAGAATCATGGCCATAATGTCCTCCAGACGGGAGGGCAGACGCATGCCCCGGGCAAAGTCATTGCCGGAGCCGGTAGGGATATAGCCGAAGGTAATACCCTGGCAGGTAACCAGACCGCTTAGAAACTCATTGATGGTGCCGTCGCCGCCCACTACCACAATGGTGCAGGGCGTACGGTTCAGGGAGAGAAAACGGGCAAGTTCCGCCGCCTCTCCCGGGCCTTCCAGAATAAAGCTTTCATATTCCACGTTTCCGTCATCCAGGATTTCTCTGGCTTCCTGCCAGAGCCGCAGTCCCTTGCCGGAACTGGAAACGGGATTTACAATAAAATAATACATAGGCATTCATCCTTGCAGCTGACTGAAATTATTACTGTTATTGTATCAGTTTTTTGACACTTTCACAATGTTGTGTTTTTGTTTTTTTTATGATATGATGAGAAATACTTGAGCCCGCGCCCCGCGGGCGTGCGGAAGGGAAAGGGCGCCGGGAGATTCTGCTGTCTTTTTGCGCCGGATGAGGAGGAAGATTATGGAAACAACTGGCAGAAATTTTATTGAGCAGATTATTGAGAAGGATCTGGAGGAAGGAAACTGCGAAACCGTATGTACCCGCTTTCCGCCGGAGCCAAACGGCTATCTGCATATCGGACATGCCAAGTCCATTCTGCTCAACTACGGCCTGGCCGTAAAGTATCACGGAAAATTCAACCTGCGTTTTGACGATACCAACCCCACAAAGGAAAAAACCGAATTTGTGGAATCCATTCTGGAGGATGTGCGCTGGCTGGGCGCGGACTGGGAGGACCGCCTTTACTTTGCCTCCAACTATTTTGACCAGATGTATGAGGCGGCGGTGAAGCTGATTAAGAAAGGAAAGGCCTTTGTCTGCGACCTGACGGCGGAGGAGATCAGAGAATACCGGGGTACCCTGACAGAGCCGGGAAAGAACAGCCCTTACCGGGACAGAAGCGTAGAAGAAAATCTGGAGCTGTTTGAAAATATGAAGAACGGCCTGTATCCGGACGGCTCAAAGGTTCTGCGGGCCAAGATCGATATGGCCTCCCCCAATATCAACATGCGGGATCCGGTGATTTACCGGGTGGCCCGGATCACCCATCACAATACGGGAGATAAATGGTGCATTTATCCCATGTATGATTTTGCCCATCCCATTGAGGACGCCATCGAGGGAGTGACTCATTCAATCTGTACGCTGGAGTTTGAGGATCACAGGCCTCTCTACGACTGGGTGGTGAGAGAACTGGAATATCCCCATCCCCCCAAGCAGATCGAGTTTGCCAAGATGTATCTGACCAATGTGGTGACGGGAAAACGCTATATCAAGAAACTGGTCATGGATGGAATCGTGGACGGCTGGGACGACCCCAGGCTGGTATCCATTGCGGCGCTGCGCCGCAGGGGCTTTACGCCGGAATCCATTAAGATGTTTGTGGAGCTGTGCGGCGTCAGCAAGGCCCAGAGTTCTGTCTGCTACGATATGCTGGAGTACTGTATCCGGGAAGATCTGAAGCTGAAGCGTCCCCGCATGATGGCGGTGCTGGATCCGGTGAAGCTGATCATTGACAATTATCCGGAAGATCAGATGGAAGAGCTGGAGATTGAGAACAATCTGGAAAATCCGGAGCTGGGCACCAGAAAGGTTCCCTTCGGGAGAGAGCTTTACATCAACCGGGATGATTTTATGGAGAATCCTCCCAGAAAGTATTTCCGTCTGTTCCCCGGAAACGAGGTGCGGCTGATGGGCGCTTATTTTGTCACCTGTACCGGCTGTGAGAAAGATGAGGCGGGAAATGTGACGGCGGTTCACTGTACCTATGATCCGGAGACAAAATGCGGCAGCGGATTTACCGGACGGAAGGTGAAAGGAACCATCCACTGGGTAGCCTCAAAGACAGCTTTCCGCGCCCAGGTGCGGCTGTACGAGAATATTATTGATGAGGAGAAGGGAGTCTATAATGAGGACGGTTCCCTGAATCTGAATCCCAATTCCCTGACAGTTCTTGACGACTGCTATCTGGAGCCTGCCCTGAAAGAGGCGAAGGCTTACGACAGCTACCAGTTTGTCCGCACAGGCTTCTTCTGCGCGGACTGCAGAGATTCAAAACCGGGAGCGCCTGTGTTTAACAGGATCGTCTCTCTGAAGAGTTCTTTCAAGCTGCCAAAACCGGAGGACTGCTCCAAAACCTTATAAACGGACCGCATAAAAGCCGGGGTGCAGGCGAAGATTTTCCGGAAGGAAACCTTCTGCCTGGGCGCCGGCTTTTTCTTAAGAAGAAAGCCGGGAGTGAGCAGAAAGAAGCGGAGGATGAAAGATGAAACATTTGTTTTTCCAGTGCATCACAGATTTTATCTTTGTGGAGCATACTCTTAAACCGGCGGACATCCTGTTTGTCCCCGGCGGGAATTATCCCCAGGCGGCCCTGGGAGCCGCCCAGCTTTTTAAACAGGGGATGGCGCCTCTGATTTTGCCCTCCGGCCGCTGCAGCATTTTAAAGGGCTGTTTTGAAGGACCCTGGGAGAGCGAGTGGGATTACCTGAGAAGTGTGCTGATGGGGGCGGGCGTACCGGAAAACCGTATTCTCCGGGAAGACAGGGCCACGTATACCTATGAAAATGCCATCCGGTCCAGGGAGGTGCTGGAAGAGCAGAAGATCCGAGTGGAGAGGGGCATTATCTGCTGCCAGGCCTTTCATGCCAGGAGGTGTCTGCTGTATTATCAGGAACAGTTTCCGGATACGGAACTGATGGTCAGTCCGGTTGTGACAAAAGGGATCACCCGGGAGAACTGGTACCTGACCCGGCAGGGAATTGACACGGTGCTGGGAGAGGTGGAGCGGTGCGGCAGCCAGTTCCACCAGATTATGTACAGCCATATGGAAGAAATGAAAAATTTGGAAAAAATGCGGGAGGGGACAGATGATTAAGCTGATAGCCACGGACCTGGACGGCACGCTGGTGGAAGAAGGGACGCCCAACCTGAATCCGGAAGTGCTGGATACGATTGTAAAACTGAAACAGAAAGGGATCCTGTTTGCCGCTGCCAGTGGCCGGCAGTACGCCAGTATGTACCGGCTCTTTGAACCGGTGGCGGATCACATGATTTTTATAGCGGAAAATGGGGGCTATGTGGTCTGCCGGGGCCGTCAGATCGAATGCAGATCTATGAAAAGAGAGATTCTGGAGAAACTGGTGTCCTTTATGAGAGAGCAGACAGACTGTTTCCTTCTGGTAAACACACCCCGCAGAGCCTATACGGAGACCCGGGATCCGGATTTTGTTGAGAGCCTGCGCCGGGGATATAAGCTGGAGCTGGAAGAAACGGAGGATGTGCTGGCGCTGGAGGAGCCCATTGTGAAAGCGGCCATTTACTGCAGACAGGACCAGGATCCGGTGGAAGTGGCCCGGCAGGCGGGGGAACTCTTCAGGGGAGAACTGAACGTGATGGCCGCAGGCGCGCACTGGGTAGATTTTGTGGGAACGGATACCGACAAGGGAAAAGCCCTGGAGAGCATTCAGCGTCTGATGCACATTACAAAAGAGGAAACCATGGCGTTCGGCGATAACAATAATGACATCGGCATGATGCTGTGCGCGGGAGAAAGCTATGCGGTGGCCAACGCCAGAGAAGAAGTAAAAAAGGCGGCCCGCCATTTGACGGACCGGAACGTGGACGACGGTGTGCTGAAGATTCTGAAACGCCTGCTTTGACAGGAAAACAGGGAAAGGAAGGGAACGCAATATGTATGATACGCTTTGCCTGGAGACATTTTTGAAAAAACAGGGACAGCTTTTTGACGAGCCGGTGGCGGAAACGCCGGAGGAAGCCAGGGATTTTCTGGAGGAGTGTATGGCGGAGGTGTTTGATACCTTCAAGGAGATGAAGCGATACTTTCAGGAGAATCTGGATGCCTCCGGGATGACCGATCAGGAAATCCGGGAGGCATGTGAAGTGTTTGAACTGCCGGACGGCAGGTTCCTGGTTGTGGAGGGCTGACCCTACCGGAACAGGGGAAGCACATAGTCGGTCAGGATGCCCAGCAGAACCAGATGGACCGGGTAAAACCAGTAAAAGAAATATTTCAGGGAAATGCCTCTCTCTCCGTTATAGAAATAAACCGGCAGAAAAGCGGCAGGGGCAGGCATTTCCCAGGAAATGGCGGCCGCGCCTCCCAGGCACTGGTACAGTCTGGAAAAACGGAGGATATAGAGGACTTCGATCAGAAATACGCCCCTGTATCCGTAGTCTGTCTGGAGAAAAGCCGCTGCCAGCATGCCGGAGGCCATGATGGGGATCTGGATCCAGATCATTCCCCTGCAGGCCTGGATGCCCCACAGCACCAGAAGCCCCATCAGAAGAGTGAAATACACGTTCTGTTTGTCCGGATAGAACCAGCTGGGCTTCAGAGCGAAATCAAAGGGGATTTCAGAGATCAGGGCGAACAGAAACAGCCGCTGGGCATATTTTCTCACATTCCGGGTATGGAGAAATCCCTCTACAAGAAGGAAACAGAAAATAGGGAAGGCGATGCGTCCTATATCCCGCATCAGACTGTAGAGCTGACGCAGAAACGAAAGCGTTTCCGGACTGGAGACGATATAGGGCTGCCGTGTAAGGGCAGACACAAAAGTGGCTGCCGTATGGTCGATCAGCATGGTGACGATGGCGATTATTTTCAGCGTACTGCCGGAAATGCCGAAGCGTCTGGAATTTGCCATGGAAAAACATCCTTTCTCAGATACTATATTTTCTTATTGTATCACAGAGGTCCTGTAAAAAACAGACCCTAAAAATCGAAGGGAACCTTACGGCAGGATAAGGGGACCCATCTGATACTCACTTTTAAAGGGAAGCCCGTATCTGGATGTAAGGATGCTCCGGTACAGATGGGAGACTCTAAAATCCAGATCCAGCATATCCGGGCCGGCGCCGGATAACTGTCCGGCCGCGGCGGCAGGCTTTGTGAGCAGAGGCAGGCGGCTGCTTTTTTTCAGCTGACGCAGCAGGGGCCCCGCTTTTTTTCGAAAACCCAGTATACGGGCGTAGAAAACAGTCCCCTGCACCCGGCATTCATCCGCCAGGTCCTGCCGGATATTTAATAGAATATGCAGCAGCACCCGGCGGATTCTGGCTTCGGTCATCTGCCGGGTTTTGACTGCCGCCACAGTCTGCTCCCAGGACTTTCCGATCAGGGAACAGCTCAGATTGACCAGCCGGTCGGACAGATCGGCCGTAACGTCAAATATGTCCGTAAAATCTGTCCGGATCAGCAGCTGGCGGGTCAGCCAGGGCATCAGATCATCCGGAAAGACGGGATGCCGGCAGGCGCCGGAAAAAACCTGGCGGCATTTCTCCGGTACATAGGGAAGAAGGCTCTGGGAACTTTGGCCCTTCGCCAGCCCTCTGCGCAGGGCGGTGGCGGAACAGAAGCCTTCTTTCAGGGAAGAATCATGGTATCCGCTTCCCAGGCGCTGAAGGGGAAGGGGCTTTATGGAAGAGGACAGCCGCCGGAGCGCCCTGCAGTATTCCACTCCCAGAATATTGTTGGGGGAGGAAAAAAAGCGGTCCGGGATATGGCCGGCAAGGGCGCCGGCCCGGGCCTGAGGATAGGTAAGGCCCTGGCGCAGCCCCTTTTGCAGCGCCCTGCGGTATGCCTCCGGTTCCTCCTCCAGAATTTTGGCGGACTGAAGGAAAAGGGAGAGGGAAGGCGTTTCGCTGCCAAAGCACAGAGAGTCTACCGCCCCCAGGCCGTCCAGCAGGGCCGCGGCTCCCAGGGCAAAATATTCCGCGCTGGCGCAGGCATACAGAACCGGCAGTTCCAGCACCAGGTCCGCGCCTCCCAGAAGCGCCGCCCGGGTCCGGGTATATTTGTCAAACACGGCGGGTTCTCCCCGCTGTACGAAGTCAGGGCTCATAACGGCCACTATATAATCCGCGCCGGATATTTCCCGGGCTTTTTGTATATGGTAGGCGTGCCCGGAATGAAAAGGATTGTATTCAGCTATGATGCCGGTAATATTCATAATCCGCTCCTGTTTCTGTAAAAATTTCACACTGCTATTTTACCAGAGCCGGCATGGGGGATCAAGTCCGGCAAAATGCCCGGATTCATGTATTTTTCGGGGTTCATGGCAATTTATGTCTTGTATGGTAAAATAAAATGGTTTATAATTGGAATAACGTAAAAAAATACGAAAGGAGTCATCATCATGGGATTTATTGATGTGATCAAGGAAAAGGCAAAAGCCTGCAAAAAAACGATTGTTCTCCCCGAGTCAGAGGACAGAAGAACTTATGAAGCCGCTGCGCAGATTTTGAAAGAGGGGATCGCGGATATCGTGATCGTAGGCACAAAAGAAGCAGTGGAGAAAGGCAGCGAAGGCCTTGACATCTCCGGCGCTAAGGTTGTGGATCCCGCCACTTCCGACAGAACGGCCGCTTATATCGACAAACTGGTAGAACTGAGACAGAAGAAGGGCATGACCCCTGAACAGGCAAAGGAAATTCTTCTGAACCAGTATCTGTATTACGGCGTGATGATGGTTAAGATGGGTGACGCAGACGGTATGGTAAGCGGCGCCTGCCATTCTACTGCCGACACCTTAAGACCCTGCCTGCAGATTTTGAAGACAAAACCCGGCACCAAGCTGGTATCCGCCTTCTTCCTGATGGAAGTTCCCAACTGCGAATTCGGCGAGAACGGAACCTTTGTATTTGCCGACTGCGGACTGAATCAGAATCCCACCTCAGAAGAGCTGGCCGCCATTGCCGCTTCCTCTGCGGAATCCTTTAAAACTCTGGTTGGAGCGGAACCCAAGGTGGCGTTCCTTTCTCACTCCACAAAGGGAAGCGCAAAGCATGCGGATATCGATAAGGTAACTGCCGCTGTGGAGATCGCGAAGAAAGAAAACCCGGATCTGATGCTGGACGGAGAACTGCAGCTTGACGCCGCCATCGTTCCCAGCGTAGGCGCTTCCAAGGCTCCCGGAAGTTCTGTGGCAGGACATGCCAACGTACTGATCTTCCCGGATCTGGATGCCGGAAACATCGGCTACAAACTGGTGCAGAGACTGGCGAAGGCAGAAGCCTACGGTCCTGTGACCCAGGGTATTGCCGCTCCCGTGAACGATCTGTCCAGAGGCTGCTCCGCCGAGGATATTGTGGGCGTTGTTGCTATTACAGCCGTACAGTGCCAGAATCAGTAACTGGTATCTGAGAGATATGTGATAAATCTAGGAGGATAAAAAGAAATGAATGTATTAGTAGTCAACTGCGGAAGTTCTTCTCTGAAATTCCAGCTGATCAACTCTGACACAGAGGCTGTTGCGGCCAAGGGCCTGTGCGAGCGTATCGGCATCGACGGCAGACTGGTTTATCAGCCGGCCGGCGGAGAGAAGGAGATTACGGAAGCTCCCATGCCCACCCATACGGAAGCCATCAGTATGGTGCTGGACGCTCTGGTAAATGAGAAGACCGGCGTGTTAAAGAGCCTGGATGAAGTAGAGGCCATCGGCCACAGAGTACTCCATGGCGGAGCGAAAATCACGGAATCCAGAGTGATTAACGACGAGGTGATCTCCGTAATTGAAGAGTGCTGCGATCTGGGACCGCTGCACAATCCGGCCAACCTGATGGGAATTCGGGCCTGCATGAAGCTGATGCCCGGCAAGCCCAATGTGGCAGTGTTTGATACCGCCTTCCATCAGACCATGCCTCCCAAGGCATACCGCTATGCCATCCCCACCCAGTACTATGAAAAGTACGGCGTGAGAAAATACGGTTTCCACGGCACCTCCCACAGCTTTGTGTCCAAGGAGACTATCAAATTCCTGGGTCTGGATCCTGACAACTCCAAAGTGATTGTCTGCCATCTGGGCAACGGATCTTCCATCAGCGCTGTGAAGAACAGCAAATGTGTGGACACCTCCATGGGCCTGACCCCACTGGAGGGACTTCTGATGGGAACCCGTTCCGGCGACCTGGATCCCGCGGTTGTGGAATATATCTGCAAAAAAGAAAATATTGATGTTTCCGAGATGCTGCGTATCCTGAATAAGGAATCCGGCGTATACGCTCTGTCAAACGGTCTCTCCAGCGATTTCAGAGATCTGGAGGAGGCTGTGGAGAAGGGAAATGAAGCTGCGGCGCTGGCTCTGGATGCTTTCAGCTATCGGGTGGCCAAGTACGTCGGCTCCTATGCGGCAGCCATGAACGGCGTAGATGCCATTGCCTTCACCGGCGGCATCGGTGAGAACGGCGATGTGGTGCGCGCTCAGGTTCTGGGATACCTGGGATATCTTGGCATCAAGATCGACGAGGAGAAGAATAAGATGAGAGGCGAGAACTTTGTTCTCTCCACTCCGGATTCCAAGGTGCTGGTTGCCGTGATCCCCACCAATGAGGAACTGGCAATCTGCCGTGAGACGGTAGAACTGGTTACAAAATAAAAGGTGTCAACAAAATTTTCTTGACAAGCGGACGGATAGTGGGTATAATAATCAGCGTGTGTGAGGAGGAGTGCGCGATGTTGAACCTGACGGATGTGATTTTAACTGACGGAAAGGTCCTTCAGACACAGGCCCCGCTGACTGTGGAGACGCTGGATTTTCCATTCGGCAGTTTCCCCGTTGTGAGCAAAACGCCCCTGACTCTTACGGTGGAGAACAGAGGGAAGAAGGTCCTGTGGATGAGCGGCAGCATTCGGCTGACGGTGCTGATCCCCTGCGCCCGCTGTCTGGAAGAGGTTCAGACTGATCTGCCTCTTGCGTTTGAGAGAGAGATCGATATGAAGCTGACAGACGAGGAACGCCTCAGCGCACTGGACGAAAGCGATTTTCTGAATGGATATAACCTGGATGTGGATAAGCTTGTCTATGGTGAAGCACTGCTGAACTGGCCCACCCGGGTGCTCTGTAAGGAGGACTGTAAAGGGCTGTGCAGAGTCTGCGGCCAGAACTTAAACCGCGGTACCTGCAGCTGTGACCCCACAGAACTGGATCCCAGGATGGCTAAAATCCGTGATATCTTCAGTAATTTTAAGGAGGTGTGAACCATGTCAATCTGTCCGAAAAATAAACATTCCAAAGCCAGAAGAGACAGCAGAAGAGCGAACTGGAAGATGGACGCGCTGAATCTGGTAAAGTGCAGCAAATGCGGAGCGCTGATGATGCCCCACAGAGTCTGCAAGGCCTGCGGAAGTTACAACAAAAAAGAAATCATCGCAATGGATGATTGATGGGCAAAGAGATATAGGCTGCCGCACAGGTTGCGGCGGTCTATTTTTATGGCCTGCCGGTTACTGTTCACAGCAACACATTCCGGGGACAGCGGCAGGATTCGTGTTTTTTTCGTATTGCTTTTTAACATGATGTTTAGTATAGTAGTAAATAGACGTTGAGGAGGCGGAAGAGATGAGTGAGCAGATACGGGTGGCTGTGGATGCCATGGGCGGAGACAACGCCCCCGGTGAGATTGTACGGGGAGCAGTGAAAGCGGCCAACAGCCGCAGAGATATCCGGATTATTCTGATCGGACGCCAGGAGGCGATAGACAGGGAACTGGCGAAGTATACCTATTCTAAAGAGCAGATACAGGTCGTGCATGCTTCTCAGGTGATTGAGACGGCGGAACCTCCGGTTGCCGCTATTCGCAGCAAGAAGGATTCCTCTATTGTAGTGGGGATGAACATGGTGAAGCGCCAGGAGGCGGACGCTTTTGTGTCGGCGGGAAGCACCGGCGCCGTGCTGGTGGGCGGCCAGGTGATTGTGGGACGGATCAAAGGAATTGAGAGACCGCCCCTTGCATCCCTTATTCCCACCAGAAAAGGGGTTACGCTTCTTCTGGACTGCGGGGCAAACGTGGACGCCAGACCCTCCCATATGGTGCAGTTCGCCCGGATGGGTTCCATTTATATGGAGAACGTGATGGGCGTCAGTCATCCCCGGGTGGGGATCGTGAACATCGGCGCGGAGGAGGAAAAAGGAAATGCCCTGGTGAAGGAGACATTTCCCCTGCTGAAGGAATGCAAAGACCTGAACTTTACAGGAAGCGTGGAAGCCCGGGACATTCCTTTCGGCGCCTGCGATGTGGCGGTCAGCGAAGCCTTTGCCGGAAACATTGTGCTGAAGATGTATGAAGGCACGGCATCAGCCCTGCTGGGTGTGCTGAAGAAGAGCATGATGTCCGGGGTGAGGAGCAGGCTGGGAGCCCTTCTGCTGAAGCCTGCGCTGAAGCGTTCTCTGAAAGCCTTTGACGCCAGCCGTTACGGCGGCGCGCCGCTGCTTGGCCTGAAAGGCCTCGTGGTAAAAACCCACGGAAGCTCCAAGGCGGTTGAGATTGAAAACTCCATTATCCAGTGCGTCCAGTTTAAGGAGCAGAGGATTAATGAGAAAATTAAAGAGCATATTGCGTCAGAAAATTTAAATGCGTAAGGAGAGAGATGGTATGGAATTTGAAAAGCTGCAGCAGATCATTGCGGAGGTTCTGAACGTGGATGTGGATGAGATTAAACCGGAGACCACGTTCGTGGACGACCTGGGAGCGGATTCCCTTGATGTGTTCCAGATTATTATGGGGATCGAAGAGGAATTTGACATTGAGATTCCCACAGAGGAGGCAGAGAAGATTGTCTCTGTGGGAGATGCGGTTGAACAGATTAAAAATGCCATTGGCTGAAGAAAAAAACAGGAAGAGGGGCTGCCACGCAAAAAGTGACAGCTCTTTTCTCTTTTCTGCCGCTTGAGGCGGCAGGCAGCAAAAAAGGAGAACAGTATGGGAAGAAGGAAATTAAAAGAGCTGCAGGAGCGAATCGGATACCGGTTCCAAAGAGAAGAACTGCTGCATCAGGCCTTAAGCCACAGCTCCTATGTAAACGAACACAGGCAGGAGGCCGGCGGGGACAATGAAAGGCTGGAATTTCTGGGGGACGCGGTGCTGGAACTGTCCAGCAGCGAGTTTCTGTATCTGGAATACCCCGAAATGCCGGAGGGAGATATGACAAAGCTGCGGGCCAGCCTGGTATGTGAACCCACCCTGGCTATGTGCGCCCGGGAGATGAACCTGCCGGATTATCTTCTTCTGGGAAAGGGAGAGGAGCATACCGGCGGACGTTTTCGGGATTCCATTGTATCGGACGCCCTGGAAGCTTTGCTTGGCGCTATCTATCTGGATGGTGGTTTTGCTAGCGCAAAAGAATTTGTAAAAAAATGGATTCTCACGGATATTGAACATAAAAAACTCTTTTATGATAGCAAGACGATCCTGCAGGAAATGGCCCAGAGAGACTACAGGGATCAGGAAGTATCCTACGTTCTGGTGGGAGAGGAAGGCCCGGATCATGCCAAGCAGTTTATAGCGGAGGTGCGCATCGGAGGAAAGACCCTGGGGAGAGGCCGGGGAAGCACCAAGAAGGGGGCGGAGCAGGAGGCTGCCTACCGCGCCATTATTTTGCTGAAAGGGAAAGATACATGTATTTAAAATGCATAGAAGTACAGGGCTTTAAGTCCTTTGCCAACAAAATTGTATTTCAGTTCCATGAGGGGATTACGGCCATCGTGGGCCCCAATGGCAGCGGAAAGAGCAATGTGGCCGACGCCGTGCGCTGGGTGCTGGGAGAGCAGCGGGTAAAGCAGCTGCGGGGCGGCAGTATGCAGGATATTATTTTTGCAGGCACGGAAAACCGCAGGCCCATGGGCTACGCCTACGTAGCGATTACGCTGGATAATTCCGACCACAGCCTCCCCATCTCCTATGATGAGGTGACGGTGGCCAGAAGGCTTTACCGGTCGGGGGAGAGCGAATACCTGCTGAACGGCACCCAGTGCCGCCTGAAAGACGTGAATGAACTTTTTTACGATACAGGTATCGGCAAAGAGGGGTATTCCATCATCGGACAGGGCCAGATTGAAAAAATCATAAGCGGAAAGCCGGAGGAGCGCAGGGAACTGTTTGACGAGGCGGCAGGCATTGTAAAGTACAAAAGAAGAAAACTGGCGGCTCAGAAAAAGCTGGAAGACGAGCAGCAGAATCTGGTGCGGGTCAACGATATTCTGGCGGAACTGACCAGACAGCTGGGCCCCATGGAGAGGCAGGCTGAAAAGGCAAAGGTTTATCTGAAGAAAAAGGAAGAACTGAAGATCTATGACGTAAATATGTTCCTCTCAGATCTGGCCAGACTGAAGGAGGAGCTGGAGGCGGCCGCGGAAAAAAAGCAGATTGCGGAGCATGATCTGGAGCAGTCACGGAAGGAGTATGAGCAGGCCAGGGAGGATTACGAAAAGCTGGAAGCCGAACTGGAGGAACTGGAGCAGGAGCGAAAAAGCCAGCAGGAAAAAGTGACAGGAGAGCGGCTGCGGGGACAGCAGCTGGAGAATCAGATCGCTCTTTTGAAGGAGCAGATCAATACCGCCAGCCAGACCGGTCTCCACATGAAAGCCAGACTGGACGCGGTGGAGAAAGAACTCCGTGAAAAAGAGGAAAGCCTGCAGCAGATCCGTAAAAAAAGACAGGAGCTTCTTTCCCAGGGGCAGGCGCTGCTGGAGGAAAATGACCGGTCGGAACAGAAACACCGGGAACTGGATCAGAAGCTGCAGGAACAGGGACAGCAGATGGAGCAGGATAAAAACGAGGTAATCCGTCTGCTGGGAGAGCGCACTTCCATTAAGGCCAGACAGCAGCGGTTCCGAACCATGCTGGAACAGCTTGAAATCCGGAAAGCCCGAATCAGCCAGCAGATTCTGGAACTGAAGAGCAAAGAGAGCGATCAGCATGAGGAACAGGAACGCTGCCGCAGAGAGTATGACGGCGTTACCGAGGAAATCCGGAAGCTGAACGAGAAAAGCGGCCTGATCAATCAGGAACTGGCAGTGCTCCAGGAACGCCTGACCAGTGAAAATCAGGAGATTGAGAAAGAACAGGCAGAATATCACCGGGAAGCCTCCAGGCTGGAATCGCTCCGCAATATTACGGAGCGGTACGACGGATACGGAAACAGCATCCGGCGGGTGATGGAACAGAAGGACCGGGAGAAGGGAATCCTGGGTGTGACAGCCGATCTGATCAAAACCCGGAAGGAGTATGAGACGGCGGTGGAGACGGCCCTGGGCGGCAGCATCCAGAATATTGTGACCAGGGACGAGGATACGGCCAAGCGGATGATTGAATATCTGAAGCGGAATAAATTCGGAAGGGCCACGTTTCTGCCCCTTACGGCTTTAAAAAACAAAGGCGGATTTTCCCGGCCGGAAGCTCTGAAGGAACCGGGGGTGATCGGACTGGCCAGCAGCCTGGTTACAGCGGATAAACTGTATGAGCCTCTTGTGGAGTACCTGCTGGGGAAAACGGTGGTGGCGGACCAGATCGATCACGCGGTGGCGATCGCCAGAAAATACCATTATACGCTGCGCATTGTCACGCTGGAGGGAGAGTCCCTAAGCCCCGGCGGTTCCATGACGGGAGGCGCTTTTAAAAACAGCAGCAATCTTCTGGGAAGAAGAAGAGAGATAGAGGAACTGAAGGGTCAGGTGGAAGCCCGCCGGAAAAAGCTGGAGGAGCTGCGCTCTTCCGTGGACGAGTGCCGGAGCAGGCGCAACGGTTACAGAGAGAGTCTGGTCTCTCTTTCAGAAGAACTTCAGAAAAAATATATTGAGCAGAACACAGCCGGTATGAAGCTGAAAGAAGTGGAAAATCAGAAGAACCAGACCCTTACCGGCTACCAGCAGATACGGGGAGAGCAGGAAGAAATCATCCGGCAGGCGGAGGAACTGCGGCAGGAGCAGACTCTGATTGAGACTCAGCTGGAGGAATCCCAGAGCCGGGAGGAGGAGCTGAACCACCGGATCGAGCAGTGCGGCCGGGAGCAGGAAGAACTGCGCAGCCAGGAGTGCCTGGCTTTGGGAGAGGTGGAACAGTGCCATCTGAAGCTGGCCGCCCTGAAGCAGGAAGAAACCTTTACCGCGGACAATGAAAAGCGGGTGGAGGATGAGATGGAAGCCCTGAGACGGGAACAGCAGTCCATACAGGAGAGCGCCGGGGACGCCGCCTCCCAGATTGAAGAAAAGGAAGGGCAGATTGTCCGGATCCGGGAAGAACTCCGGGAGGCCGGCGAGAGCGTCCGCAGAGCGGAGGAGTACGGCAGCAGCCTGGACCGCCGCAAAGAAGAAAAAAGCGGAATGCAGAAGGCCTTTTTCCAGAAGCGGGAGGAGCTTTCGGAGCGCAGTTCTCTTCTGGACCGGGAATGTTTCCGGCTCAACAGCCAGATTGAAAAGCTGGAGGAGACAAAAGAGGGAAAAATCGCCTACATGTGGGATGAATATGAGCTGACCGGCAGCATGGCGGCGGAAATGAAAAAAGAGGATCTGGGAACGGATGCCGAGATACGCCGCCGGATTCAGGAGCTGAAGGGAGAAATCCGAAATCTGGGAAGCGTAAACGTAAACGCCATAGAGGATTACAAAGAACTTTCAGAGCGGCACGGCTTTTTGTCCTCCCAGCATGAAGACCTGGTGAAATCGGAGCAGGCGCTGCAAAAGATTATTGAGGATCTGGATACGGGGATGCGCGCCCAGTTCAGGCAGCAGTTCGGGCGGATCCAGACGGAGTTTGACAAAGCCTTTAAACAGCTTTTCGGCGGCGGAAAGGGAACGCTGGAACTGGTGGAGGAAGAGGACATTCTGGAAGCGGGCGTAAGAATCATCGCCCAGCCGCCCGGAAAAAAACTGCAGAATATGATGCAGCTTTCCGGCGGTGAAAAATCCCTGACCGCCATCGCCCTGCTTTTTGCCATTCAGAACCTGAAGCCTTCCCCCTTCTGCCTTCTGGACGAGATTGAAGCGGCTCTGGATGAGAGCAACGTGGGGCGGTACGCGGGATATCTGCACAAGTTGACAAAGCATACGCAATTCATTATTATTACTCATAGAAGAGGAACCATGGCCGCGGCGGACCGCCTCTACGGCATTACCATGCAGGAGAAGGGCATCTCGGCTCTTGTTTCTGTAAATCTGATTGAAGAAAAACTGGATCAGTGAGAGGAGAGGTGAAAGATGGAAGAAAAGAAGGGCTTTTTCAGAAGGCTGGTGGAAGGCCTTACAAAGACCAGAGACAATATTGTATCCGGCATTGATTCGATATTTAACGGATTTTCCAGTATTGACGATGATTTTTATGAAGAGATCGAAGAGATACTGGTTATGGGAGATCTGGGGATTAACGCCACCACCTCTATCATTGAAGATCTGAAGAAAAAGGTGAAAGAGCAGAACATCAAGGATCCCTCCGAGTGTAAAAAACTGCTGATCCAGAGCATCAAGGATGAGATGGATGTGGGGGAGACCGCCTATGAGTTTGAGAACCGCAAGTCCGTAGTGCTGGTGATCGGCGTCAACGGAGTGGGAAAAACCACCAGCGTGGGAAAGCTGGCGGGAAAACTGACAGACCAGGGCAAAAAGGTTGTCCTGGCTGCCGCCGATACGTTCCGGGCTGCCGCGGGAGAGCAGCTGTCCGAGTGGGCCAGACGGGCCGGCGTGGATATGATCGGGGGTCAGGAAGGGTCGGATCCCGGCTCGGTAGTGTATGACGCCATCGCGGCTGCCAAGGCAAGAAACGCGGACGTGCTGCTCTGCGATACGGCGGGACGGCTTCACAATAAAAAGAATCTGATGAATGAGTTGGGAAAGATCAACCGGATTATTGACCGGGAATATCCGGAAGCCTATAAGGAGACGCTGGTGGTTCTGGACGGCACCACCGGCCAGAACGCGCTGGCCCAGGCCCGGGAGTTTGAGGAGGTTACGGACATTACGGGGATTATTCTCACAAAGCTGGACGGAACAGCCAAGGGAGGCATTGCGGTGGCCATTCATTCCGAACTGGGGATACCGGTAAAATATATCGGCGTGGGAGAGACGATTGACGACCTGCAGAAGTTTGATGCGGATGAGTTTGTGAACGCTCTGTTCGACGTGAAATAGCGCGGCGGAACACAGCGTGGGAGACGGAGGAAAAGACAGTGACTGAAAAGATGTTGACACTGGAGGCGTTTGAGGAGGCTGCAGATATTGTGCGCAGGGCGGCCACGGAAACAAAGCTGATGTACAGCGAGTATTTCAGCTCCCAGACCGGGAACCGGGTTTATCTGAAGCCGGAAAACATGCAGGTGACCGGAGCCTATAAAATCAGAGGCGCCTACTATAAAATCAGTACGATGAGCGAGAAAGAAAGGCAGAAAGGCATTATCACGGCTTCCGCCGGAAATCATGCCCAGGGCGTGGCTTATGCCGCCAGGGCCTACGGCTGCAAAGCCGTGATCGTGATGCCCACCACCACGCCTCTGATTAAGGTAAACCGGACGAAGAGCTACGGAGCGGAGGTGATTCTGCAGGGGGATGTATATGACGAGGCCTGCGCCTATGCGCTGCAGCTGGCCGAAGAACAGGGCTATACGTTCATCCATCCCTTTGACGATCCGGCGGTGGCCACGGGCCAGGGAACGATCGCCATGGAGATTTTCAAGGAGCTTCCCCTGGTGGATTATATTCTGGTTCCCATCGGCGGAGGCGGCCTGGCTACAGGCGTATCCACTCTGGCAAAGCTTTTGAATCCCAAGATTAAAGTGATCGGTGTGGAGCCGGCGGGAGCAGCCTGCCTGAGGGCTTCCCTGAAGGAGGGGAAAGTGGTGACGCTGCCGGAGGTAAATACTATAGCGGACGGCACGGCGGTAAAAACTCCGGGAGAGAAGATCTTCCCCTATCTGCAGGAAAACCTGGACGACATTCTTACCGTAGAGGACGACGAGCTGATTGTAGCTTTCCTGGACATGGTGGAGAACCACAAAATGATCGTGGAAAATTCCGGCCTTCTGACGGTGGCGGCCCTGAAGCATCTGAAGGTGAAGGGGAAAAAGGTGGTAAGCGTCCTCAGCGGCGGAAACATGGATGTGATTACCATGGCCTCTGTGGTGCAGCACGGACTGATTCAGAGAGACCGTATCTTTACCATCTCCGTTCTGCTGCCGGATAAGCCCGGGGAGCTGGTGCGGGTGGCTTCCGTGATTGCCAGGGAACAGGGCAATGTGATCAAACTGGATCACAACCAGTTTGTCAGCACAAACCGAAATGCGGCGGTGGAACTGAAGATTACCCTGGAGTCCTTTGGCACAGAGCACAAGAACCGAATTGTGCAGGCGCTGCGGGAAGAGGGATACCAGCCTAAATTTGAGAATGCCAATCTGTAAAGTGTCAAGAAAAAATACTTGACAGACGGGAAGTCTTAGTGTATGCTAGGCAGGGTGATGGCAGATGGAGAAATTTGTACGGCAGACACTGCTGTTTGACTTTTACGGAGAACTGTTGACCGAACATCAGCAGCGGATCTACGAGGATGTGGTGTGCAACGACATGTCCTGCAGCGAGGTGGCTGCGGAACAGGGCGTGAGCCGGCAGGGTATTCATGATCTGGTGAAGCGGTGCAACCGCCAGCTGGAGGAGTATGAGGAAAAGCTTCATCTGGTTCAGAAATTCCTGGATATCCAGAACAAAGTGCGGCTGATCAGGGAAGAGGCCCTCAGAGCCTCCGATGAAAAACGCATGCCGGATGTGCAGGGGATCCTCCGGATCTCCGATGAGATATTAGAGGAGTTATAATATGGCTTTTGAGAGCTTGACGGAAAAACTGCAGCAGGTATTTAAAAATCTCCGGGGCAAGGGAAGACTGACGGAGGCGGATGTAAAGACCGCCCTGAAGGAAGTAAAGATGGCCCTTCTGGAAGCGGATGTCAGCTTTAAGGTTGTGAAGCAGTTTATCAAATCTGTTCAGGAGAAAGCGATCGGCCAGGATGTGATGAACGGCCTGAACCCGGGACAGATGGTGATTAAAATCGTTCACGATGAGCTGGTATCGCTGATGGGTTCGGAGACGGCGGAGCTTTCTCTGAAGCCTGCCGGAGAGATGACCGTGGTGATGATGATGGGCCTTCAGGGCGCAGGAAAGACCACCACTGCGGCGAAACTGGCGGGAAAGCTTAAGAGCAAAGGGCGAAGGCCTCTGCTGGTGGCCTGCGACGTTTACCGGCCGGCTGCCATTCAGCAGCTGCAGATCAACGGTGAGAAGCAGGGCGTGGAGGTGTTCTCCATGGGCACCGGCGCAAAACCGGCGGATATTGCCGCGGCGGCGGTGGAATACGCGGTCAGACAGAGCTACAACACAGTGCTTCTGGATACGGCGGGCCGCCTTCATGTGGATGAGGACATGATGAACGAGCTGATCGAGATCCGGCAGAAGGTGCAGGTGGATCAGTGCGTGCTGGTGGTGGACGCCATGACAGGTCAGGACGCGGTGAACGTGTCCGAGATGTTTAATGAAAAGATTGGAATAGACGGCGTAATTCTCACCAAGCTGGACGGTGACTCCAGAGGCGGAGCGGCTCTTTCTATCAGAGCCACCTGCGGGAAACCCATTCTGTATGTGGGAATGGGAGAAAAACTGGAGGACCTGGAACAGTTTTATCCGGAGAGAATGGCTTCCAGAATTCTGGGAATGGGGGACGTGATGTCCCTGATTGAGAAGGCCCAGGCCAATATCGATGAGGAGAAGGCCAGAGCCATGGAGCAGAAGCTGAAGAAAGCGTCCTTCGGCTTTGACGATTACCTGGAGAGTATGGCTCAGATGAAGAAAATGGGCGGCCTTTCCAGCGTGCTGTCCATGCTGCCCGGCATGGGAGGCGGACAGATGAAACAGATTGAGGATGCCATGGATGAGAAGCTGATGGCCAGAACCGAGGCGATTATCCTGTCCATGACGCCCCAGGAGAGAGCCAATCCGGACCTGTTGAATCCTTCCAGGAAACAGAGGATTGCAAAGGGAGCCTGCGTGGATATCAGCGAGGTAAACAAGCTGGTAAAGCAGTTTGAGCAGGCCAGAAAGATGATGAAGCAGTACGGCGGCCTGATGGGCGGCAAAGGCGGTAAAAGAGGGAGATTTAAACTTCCCTTTTAACATATTACAGTTTATACCCGAGGAGGTGAAAAGAATGGCAGTAAAGATCAGACTGAGAAGAATGGGACAGAAGAAGGCTCCTTTCTATAGAATTGTGGTGGCTGATTCCAGATCCCCCAGAGATGGAAAGTGCATCGAAGAGATTGGTACTTACAATCCCAACACCGATCCCAGCGAGTTCAAGATCAATGAGGAGCTGGCCAAGAAATGGCTGGCAAACGGAGCACAGCCCACAGAAGTTGTAGGAAAGCTCTTTAAGGCAGCAGGGATCGAGAAGTAAGATAGAGGTGTGCAAAGATGAAAGAGCTGGTTGAAGTGATTGCAAAGTCTCTAGTCGATAATCCGGAAGAAGTAGTGGTTACCGAAAAAGATAACGGAAAATCGATTCTGGTTGAATTGAAGGTAGCGCCTACAGATATGGGAAAAGTTATCGGAAAGCAGGGCAGAATTGCGAAGGCAATCCGCTCTGTCGTGAAAGCTGCGGCATCGCGAGATGACAAAAAAGTAATTGTGGATATTTTACAGTAATGTAACCTGCAGTCCCGGCGTCAGAGATGATGGCCGGGACTGTTGTCTAACAGTGAAGAGACGGAGATAGGAATGAACGAATATTTGCAGGTTGGCACTATTACATCTACCCATGGCCTTCACGGTGAAGTGAAGGTATTTCCCACCACGGATGATCCCAGGCGGTACGACGACCTGACCCGGGTATGGATAGAGGGGGGCGGGGATAAGAAACCGCTTGATGTGGAGAAGGTCCGGTATTTTAAACAGTTTGTTATAGTGAAATTCAGGGACCATGACAGCATAGAGTCCGTGGGAGGGCTGGTTAAAAAAAATCTGTATGTCACCAGAGACCAGGCGGTGAAACTGGAAGAAAACGAATATTTCATTGCGGATCTGATCGGTCTGGATGTTTATGAGGAGAACGGCGAAAAGCTGGGCCGTCTGACGGATGTGATTTCCACAGGGGCAAATGATGTGTATGTGGTGACGGGAGAAGACAGGGAGATCCTGGTTCCCGCTATCCGACAGTGCATCCTGGAGGTAAACCTGCAGGCAGGCAGGATGACGGTGCATCTGCTGGCCGGCCTGTAGGCCCGGCGGAAAGGGAGGAAACCCATGAATTATCATGTCCTGACCCTGTTTCCGGAAATGATTCTGGAGGGGCTTCATACAAGCATTATAGGAAGAGCCATTGAGAAAGGGCTGATCAGTCTGGAGGCGGTCAATATCCGGGACTTTGCCCTGGAGAGCCGGAAGGGAAGGGTGGATGATTATCCTTACGGCGGGGGAGCCGGGATGGTGATGCAGGCGGAGCCGGTATACAGAGCCTGCCGGCATGTGACGGAAAAGACAGAAGGGACGCCCCGGGTGATCTATCTGACCCCCCAGGGGAACGTTTTTACCCAGTCTCTGGCGGAAGAACTGGCCGGAGAGAAGGATCTGGTATTTCTCTGCGGCCATTATGAGGGGATTGATGAGCGGGTTCTGGAGGAAGTGGTGACGGATTATGTGTCCATCGGGGACTATGTCCTCACAGGCGGAGAACTGCCTGCCATGGTGATGATCGACGCCATATCCCGACTGGTGCCGGGGGTTTTGAACAACCAGGAATCCGCCCAGTTTGAGAGCTTTCAGGATAACCTTCTGGAGTACCCCCAGTACAGCCGGCCCGAGGAATGGAGAGGGAAGTGTGTGCCCCCCGTGCTTCTTTCCGGCCATCACGGCAATGTGGACCAGTGGAGACGGGAACAGTCCCTGAAACGAACCCTGGAGAGACGCCCGGATCTGCTTGAAACCGCAGATTTAACCGAAAAAGACAGGAAATATCTGAATAAACTGCTTGCAAACATGGAAGAAACATGATAAAATTGACCATGTTGTGAAAAGAGATGGTCCTCTGTTGCCGCGGGCATTAAGAACATCCGATAAAATAAGGAGGAACACAATGAACGATATTATCAGAAACATTGAAGCTGCCCAGATGAGAGAGGATGCTCCGAAATTCCGTGTGGGTGACACTGTGCGGGTACACGCGAAGATCAAAGAGGGAAACCGTGAGCGTGTGCAGGTATTTGAGGGCGTTGTCCTGAAGAAGCAGGGCGGAAGCAGCAGAGAAACCTTTACCGTGAGAAAGAATTCCAACGGCATCGGCGTGGAGAAGACATGGCCCCTTCACTCCCCCACCATTGAGAAGGTTGAGGTAGTGAGATTTGGTAAAGTAAGAAGAGCAAAGCTGAACTACCTGAGAGGCCGCGTAGGAAAGAGCGCGAAGGTAAAAGAGTTAGTGAAATAAGAAAAGACCTGAGGGACAAATACGTTGTATTTTGTCCCTTTTTTCAAAGGATGAAAAGATGAGCAGAAGGGAAATAACACGGAAAAAATCCATCCCCAGAGTGGTTTTCGCCTGGACCTTCCAGATTTTGCTGGTGATTATGTTTGCCTATGTGGCCGTGTACTTTTTCGGGCAGACCAGAACTAACGTGGGCCAGTCCATGGACGTAACCATATCCGGCGGCGACACGGTGCTGCTGAATGTGATGGCTTATAAGCTGAACGGTCCCTCCAGGGGAGATGTCATAGCCTTCCGAACAGGAGGGAGCAGCGACAGTCAGTCCAATATCAAACGGGTGATCGGACTTCCCGGCGAGACCGTGCAGATCAAAGACGGGATGATCTATATAGACGGGGCCGTTTATCTGGAACAGAAAAATTATCCGGCTATCACAAACCCGGGGCTGGCATCGGAGCCTGTCCATCTGGGGGAGCAGGAATATTTTGTGCTGGGAGACAACCGGAACAACAGTGAGGACAGCCGCTTCGCGGAGATCGGGCCGGTGACTTCCGACAGGATAGAGGGAAAGGTCTGGTATGTGATCAGTCCCTCGGAACACAGGGGCTTTGTTTCCTGACAGGGAGGAGAGAACATGAACTATCAATGGTATCCCGGCCATATGACCCGGGCAAAGCGGATGATGCAGGAGGATATGAAGCTCATTGATCTGGTGATCGAACTGCTGGATTCCCGGGTGCCGCTCTCCAGCAGAAATCCGGATATTGATGAACTGGCGAAACAGAAAGCCCGCCTGGTGCTCCTGAACAAGGCGGATCTGGCGGATGAAAGACTGAATGAAGTCTGGGCCGACTATTTTCGGGGCCAGGGATGCTTTGTGGCTAAAATTGATTCCAGAAACAGAGGAGGCCTGAAGCCGATTCAGTCCCTGATCCAGGAGGCCTGCCGGGAAAAGACAGAGAGGGACCGGAAGAGAGGAATCCTGAACCGTCCTGTCCGGGCCATGGTGGTGGGTATCCCCAATGTGGGGAAATCCACATTTATCAATTCTTTTGCGGGAAGGGCCTGCGCCAAGACCGGAAACAGGCCGGGAGTGACAAAGGGAAAACAGTGGATACGCCTGAACAAACAGGTGGAACTTTTAGACACGCCGGGGATTCTCTGGCCGAAATTTGAAGACCAGCAGGCGGGGATGAAACTGGCTCTGATCGGTTCGATCCGGGATGAACTGCTTAATGGCGAAGAACTGGCGCTCTGGCTGATCGATCTGCTGAAGAAACGGTATCCCGGCGCGCTGCAGGAGCGCTATCAGGCCGGGGAAGAAGAAAACAGCGGGACGATACTGGAGATGGTGGCCAGACAGCGGGGCTGTCTGCTGAAGGGGGACGAACTGGACCTGACAAAAGCCGCGGGACTTTTGCTGGACGATTTCCGTTCAGGCCGGCTGGGGCGGATCACGCTGGAGATGCCGGAAGAAAACAAAGAGAGAGAAACTACGGAAGAACGGTGATGAAGTGAGACGGAAAGAAAAAAAGAGAAAAAGCCTGCCCCGGGAAATTTTCGGCTGGTTTTTTTATCTGTTTCTTATCCTGGCAGTTATTTTTCTGCTGATTCAGTTTGTAGGACAGAGAACGGTGGTGCAGGGGAGTTCCATGTACCCCACCCTGCTGGATGGAGACAGTCTCATCGTGGATAAACTGACTTACAAATTTTCGGATCCGGAAAGGTTTGATGTGGTGGTGTTTCCCTTCCGATACCAGGAGGATACCTATTACATAAAAAGAATTATCGGCCTCCCGGGAGAAACGGTGCAGATTCGGGATGGAGAGATTTATATTAACGGCCGTTTGCTGGAAGAAGAGTACGGCTGGGGAGAGATGAAGAGCGGAGGCCTGGCATCTGAGCCGGTTATCCTGGGGGAGGATGAATACTTTGTCCTGGGAGATAACCGGAACAGCAGCTCCGACAGCAGAGAGCCCAGCGTGGGAAACATTGAAGAAAGCCAGCTGATCGGCAAAGCCTGGATGCGGGTCTGGCCCCTTTCGGGCCTTGGACTGATCCACTGACACAGGAGGGGCAGAAGATGGCGGAGAGTATTGCGCAGATCAGACAGAAATTGGAGCAGACGAAAGAACAGGATCTTCCGGCTCTGCTTGAACAGTATCGGGATGATCCCAGAACCGGCGTTTCCGGCCTGATCAGGCGGTATGAAAAGCAGCTGGACGGGCTGAAAAAGGAGCGGGAGCGGCTCCGGAATATGACGGTTTATGAGAAAAAATATGAGCACCTGGGTTACGTCTGCGGCATTGATGAGGCGGGCAGAGGACCGCTGGCGGGGCCGGTGGTGGCGGGTGCCGTGATTTTGCCGCCGGACTGTCAGATTCTCTATCTGAATGATTCCAAACAGCTTACCCAAAAGCGGAGGGAAGAACTGTATGATCAGATCATGGAGCAGGCTGTGGCAGTGGGAGTGGGCATTGTAGGGCCGGGACGCATTGATGAGATCAATATTCTGCAGGCCACCTATGAGGCCATGTGCGAGGCAATCGGAAAACTGCAGGTGATGCCCCAGATACTGCTGAACGACGCGGTGACCATTCCCCAGGTGACCATCCCCCAGGTTCCGATTATCAAGGGAGACGCCAAAAGCCTGTCCATCGCGGCGGCCAGCGTGATTGCCAAGGTGACCAGGGACAGACTGATGGCGGAGTATGATGAGCTGATGCCGGAGTACGGATTTGCCGCTCATAAGGGATACGGTTCCAGCGCCCATATTGCCGCTGTCAAAAAGTACGGCCCGTCCCCCATTCACCGGAGAACCTTTATCAAAAATTTTATTTAGCGGGGAGAACAGAGTGGAACAGCCGCAGAATAAAAGAAGGCAGGGAGCTGCCATGGAAAGGAAAGCCGGGGCTTATCTGGAAGGCCTCGGCTATGAGATTCTGGAGTACAATTTCCGGGGACGGGGCGGAGAGATCGACATTGTGGCCAGAGAAAACCGGTACCTCATATTCGTGGAAGTAAAATACCGCAGAAATGAGAAAACGGGAAGTCCTCTGGAGGCAGTGGACGACCGGAAGCAGAGGAGAATCTGCCGGGCCGCCTCCTCCTATCTGGCCCGGCATGGACTGAGGACGGATCAGGGCTGCCGTTTTGACGTGGTGGCCATAACCGGAGAAAAAATCCGGCTGGTAAAAAACGCGTTTCCCTTCCATCTTTAAAAGGACGGGGCGACCAGAATACAGGCACAGAAAGGAAGCACAGATGGCAGAGAAGGAAAGGTGCGGCAGCGGGCTGCCCATACACAGAAAACAGGATACGAATCCCCTGAACCGGATTACCGTCCATGAAAAGGGAGATCTGGTTTATCTTACGTTTCCCATTCTGGAAAAAATGGAGGGAATCATCCATGGTTTCAGCACCAGGCTGGGAGGCGTCAGCCAGGGGGACGTGGGGAGCATGAACCTCAGCTACAGCCGGGAGCCGTCCAGGGAAAATGTGAGGGAAAATCACCGGAGACTGGCAGAGGCGCTGGGATATGAGCCGGAAAATATGGTCTGGTCGGATCAGACCCATACCACGCACGTGCGGGCAGTGACGGAAGCGGATCGTGGGATCGGCTATGACCGGCCCCTTCCCTACAGGGATGTGGACGGGCTGATCACGAATGTGCCGGGAATCCCTCTGGTGACATTTTACGCGGACTGCGTGCCGCTGCTGCTTGTGGATCCGGTGCACAGGGCCGTGGGATGTTCCCATTCCGGGTGGAGAGGCACGGTGGAAAATATGGGCGGGGCCACGCTTCGGGCCATGGCCAGAGCCTACGGTACGGATCCCGCGGATGTGCGGGCCGCCATAGGCCCCTCCATCTGCCAGGACTGCTATGAGGTGAGCCGGGATGTGATCAGCCGATTTCAGGAGGCCTATGAGGAGAAGGACTGGCCCCTGCTTTTTTATGAAAAGGAAAACGGCAAATATCAGTTGAATCTGCAGCAGGCCTGCAGGCTGAATTTTATCCGGGCGGGAGTGCCGGAGGGACAGATCAGTATGCCGGATCTGTGCACCTGCTGCAATCCCGAACTGCTTTTTTCCCATCGAGCATCCGGCGGGAAAAGGGGAAATCTGGCAGCGGTCCTGATGCTGAAGCAGACGGAAACATAAGAAAGAAAAGAAGGAATGTAAGGTGTACATAGCGGATTTGCATATTCATTCCCGGTATTCCAGAGCCACCAGCCGGGACTGCACGCCGGAGCAGCTGGATCTGTGGGCCTCCAGAAAGGGCATCGGCCTGGTGGGGACGGGGGATTTTACTCATCCGGCCTGGCGGGAGGAACTGGCGGAAAAACTGGAGCCGGCGGGAGACGGAACCTATGTCCTGAAAGAAGAATACCGGATCAAAGACCAAACCGCGGGAAACGTCCCGCCCCGTTTTGTCATGACGGGAGAGATCAGTTCCATTTACAAAAAAGAAGGACGGGTGCGAAAAGTACACAGCCTGATTTTGCTGCCCGGACTGGAGGAGGCAGCGAAGCTGTCCCGCAAACTGGAGCAGATCGGAAATATCCACTCTGACGGCAGACCGATTCTGGGTCTGGACTGCCATGACCTGCTGGAAATCACGCTGGAACTGTGCCCGGACGCCATCTATGTGCCGGCCCATATCTGGACCCCTCATTTTTCGCTGTTCGGCGCTTTTTCCGGTTTTGATACGGTGGAAGAGTGTTATGGTGATCTGTCTTCCTTCATCCATGCGGTGGAGACGGGGCTCTCCTCCGATCCCCCCATGAACTGGAGAGTATCCGCGCTGGACGGATACCAGCTGATTTCCAATTCGGACGCCCATTCCCCCGCCAAACTGGGAAGAGAAGCAAATCTGCTGGAGGGCGCCAGATCCTATTCTTCGCTGAAGGCGGCAATCGAGCAGGGAAAGGGGCTTTGGGGCACCATTGAGTTTTTTCCGGAGGAAGGAAAGTACCATATGGACGGCCACAGAAAATGCGGCCTGTGCCTGAGCCCCGGCGAGACGGAACGCTATGGCGGCATCTGTCCGGTATGCGGGAAAAAGATTACCATCGGAGTTTCCCACAGAATAGAACAGCTGGCAGACCGGCCGGAGGGCTTTGTCCCGGCAAACGCAAAAAGGTTTGAAAGCCTGGTTCCCCTGCCGGAGGTGATCGCAGCCTCCATGGGATGCGCTTCCGCCAGCGTAAAGGTGCAGAGAGAGTATGGGAGAATGCTGGAAAAACTGGGACCGGAATTTGCCATTCTCCGGGAGATACCGCCTGAAGATATAGGAAGAATCGCGGGACCCCGGATCGAAGAGGGAATACGCAGGCTCAGGGAAGGAAGGGTAAAGCGGACGCCGGGTTTTGACGGAGCGTATGGAAAAATCCGGCTCTTCGATGAGGATGAACTGGAAAATCCCAGCGGGCAGATGGATTTCTTTTCCCTGCTGAAACCTGCAAAGCAGGGGACAGACAGCCGGGAAAATACACCGGCAGAGAAAAAGGAAAAGCGGGAATGTCCGGTTTCTCCGGAGGAGGAGCCGGAAAAAAAGAAAAAGAAAGAAGCAGGTTTCCTTGAGGAGCTAAATCCCGGACAGAGACTGGCGGCCTGCCGGCAGGGAGGAAGAATTGCCGTCATTGCCGGTCCCGGAACGGGAAAGACCAAAACCCTGGTTTCCCACATCCTGTATCTGATTCAGGAGGGGAACGCGGATCCGTCAGAAATTACGGCGGTGACTTTTACCAATCAGGCGGCGGGAGAACTGCGGCAGCGGCTGCACAAGCTCTTGGGACAGAAAACCCGGGGGCTGCAGATCGGCACATTTCATGCCCTGTGTCTGGAAATGCTCAGGAACCTGGGCGAGGAGACGCCGCTGCTGGATCCTTCGGAAGCCATGGAGATCGCGGGAGAACTGAAAGAGCTGTTTGCTCTTGAGGAGCGCCCCGGAGAAATATTAAATGCCGTATCCAGATGGAAGACGGGAGAGGAGGCAGATGAAGGCGGCGCTGCGCTTCTGGAAGCTTACAGCCGAAAACTGAAGGAGCGGAATGCTCTGGATTTTGACGACCTGCTGCTGCGTGCGCTTTCGCTGGCCCAATCCTCCAAGGAGGAGGAAGGGAGACGCCGTTTTTCCTATCTGTGTGTAGATGAGTTTCAGGATATCAGCCCGCTGCAGTATCAGCTTCTGATGGCCTGGAACAGGAACGGAAAGGAACTTTTTGTGATCGGGGATCCGGACCAGGCTATTTACGGTTTCAGAGGTTCCGACGGGAAATGTTTCCAACGGCTGAAAGAGGGGAATACTTCTGTGGAGGAGATTCATCTGGAGGAAAATTACCGTTCGGGAGAAACGATTCTGAAACTGGCTGAAGCGGTGATTGAAAAAAATCCCGGCGAGCGCAGGCCTCTTCACCCCAACCGAAACGCTTCCAGACCGGTAAGACTGGCGCTGGCGGAAAATGAGCGGGGCGAAGCGGTCTTTATTGCCAGGGAGATTAACCGTCTTGCCGGCGGCATCGGTATGCTGGAGGCTTCCGGAAACGCAGGCTCAAGAGACGTATCGGAGCTCAGGTCTTTCGGGGAGATCGCCGTCCTGTACCGTACCCACCAGGAAGCCCGCATACTGGAGAGCTGCCTGCGAAAAGAGGGAATTCCCTATGTGACGGCAGGCCGGGAAAGCTTCCTGGCGGAAGAAAAAGTACAGGGCACCCTGGCCTTTTTCAGAAGCCTTCTGTACCGGCGCAAGGAGGATAGGGAGATATGCCGGAAACTGCTCTGGAAGCTGGAGGAGGATGCGATTGCCGGGGAGATTTATGAAAACACGGCGGAAACCTACCGCCCTCTGATGAAAGATCCTCCGGAGCAGATTCTGGATCGCTGGATCAGAGACTGGAACTGGCAGAAGAGAGAAGAGATGGTGAAGCTGGAGCATATGGCCGTCTTTTATCACTCCATGGAAGAGATGCTGGAGGCTCTTCTTCTGGGGGTGGAGAGCGATCTGAAACGATGCGGCCAGAAGAAGTACCATGCGGACGCGGTCACCCTGATGACGCTTCACGGATCCAAGGGACTGGAATTCCCCGCCGTTATTGTGTATGGGGCCAGAAAAGGGCAGATTCCTTTTGAGAGCAGCAGACATCAGGCGGATCCGGAAGAAGAGCGCCGGCTGTTCTATGTGGGGCTTACCAGGGCCAAGGAGGAACTGATCCTGACCGCGTCCGGAGAAGTTTCCCCGTTTCTGGAGGAACTGCCGGAAGGCCTGCTTGAAAGGGAGACAGCAGGGCTGCCTGAAAAGGCGGAAGCCGGGCATCAGATGAGCCTGTTTGAAATAGAAGGATTTTTACAGTAAAGGAAGGGTTGTATGAGCAGAAAAATTATTTTAAGCGCGGACAGTACCTGTGATCTGGGAAAAGAACTTCAGGAGAAGCACCAGGTCCACTATTATCCGTTTCATATTGTACTGGAGGAAAAGGATTATCTGGATAATGTGGATATTTTTCCGGAACAGATTTATGATGCCTGGCGGCAGAGAAAGCAGCTTCCCAGGACGGCCGCCATTAACGCGGCGGAATATATGGAGTATTTCAGACAGTGGACAGACGAAGGATACGATGTGATCCATCTTTGCCTGGGAAGCGCTCTGTCCAGTTCCTATCAGAACTGTGTGCTGGCGGCGGAGGAACTGGGCCATGTCTATCCGGTGGATTCGTGCAACCTGTCCACGGGAATTGGCCTGCTGGTGCTGAAAGCGTCTGACCTGATACAGGCGGGCATGGAAGCAGAGCAGATTGCGGCAGAACTGAAAAAACTGACGGGAAAAGTGCATTCCAGCTTTATTCTGGATACCCTGGAATTTATGCGGGCCGGCGGGCGGTGTTCCGCGGTGGCGGCCTTTGGAGCCAATCTGCTGGGATTAAAGCCCTGCATTGAGGTGGACAACCGGGACGGTTCCATGGGAGTGGGGAAAAAATACAGAGGGAAGCTGGACCGGGTCTTGGAGAACTATGTAAAAGACCGGCTGGACATGTATCCGGATATTGACTGCGGCAGGCTGTTTATCACCCATTCCGGTATCGATGAGGAATACATTGAGCGGGTGAAAAAAACGGTCCAGGAAAAAATGACCTTCCGGGAGATTTTTATCACCCGGGCCAGCTGCACCATATCCTGCCACTGCGGACCCAATACTTTGGGGATCCTGTTTATGACGAAATAAATGAAAAAAGGAATTTTTCAAAACGAAACGTAATGAATATTTCAGCCGTTACAGGCTATGATCTTCAATGAGAAGCTTGAAATTCTATCCTATGTCGTGTATCATGAAAATTATAGCCTATATGTGTGACAATTTTCAATGAAAAGGAGCGGCCAATATGGAGATCAAAAGGGACAGTTATCTGCAGCAGCTCATATCCTATCGTTTTGATGGACTGGTGAAGGTCATTACCGGGATCCGTCGGTGCGGCAAATCCTATCTGCTGATGAATCTATATAAAGATTATCTGATGCGCAGCGGGGTTAAGGAAGAACAGATCATCGTGATTCAGCTGGATCTTGCCAAAGATATCAGATACCGCAATCCGCTGGAGCTATCTGCCCATGTGCGCAGTATGGTGGAAGGCAAGAGCGAAGAGTTCTATTTATTTGTTGATGAAATCCAGATGTCGGATAAGGTCGCGAATCCTTATAGCCCATCCGGAGAGAAGATCACTTTTTATGACGCGCTGAACGACCTGAGAAGCCTCAGCAATCTGGATGTATATGTTACCGGCAGCAATTCCAGGATGCTTTCCTCGGATATCTTAACGGAGTTCAGAGGCAGAAGCGATGAGATCCGTGTTCATCCGCTCAGTTTCTCTGAGTATTATTCAGCAGTTGGAGGAGATAAGAACGAAGCTTTTGATGAGTATGCTTTTTACGGTGGAATGCCG
>DVOS01000004.1 GCA_018713435.1 Candidatus Merdiplasma excrementigallinarum | reverse complement strand
CGATGCCGTATATCGTAGCGCCGGAATAGAAATGGCCCCCGAAGTAGAACGCCACTATGATGTAGGCGATTGCCGCCACAGCGCCCAGCCCGATGAGGGACAGCTTTACCACATCCACTCCGCCGCCGGTTTTCTTTCCCGGCGCTGCCGGGCGTTTCTCCCGGTACCGGCTGCCGCCGGATTCCTGCCGGACGGAGGGTCCGCTTCCGGAACCTGCCGGCCGCCGCTTCCTGTCCTGTCCGCCGGTAAGGCCGCCTCTTCTTCCATTTCTCTCCCAGAGATTTTTTCCTCTGTTTTCGTCCTTTTCCCAATCCATGACAAACTCCTTAAAAAAATGGCCCTGTTTGATTCTATCCTCCCGGGCGTGATTTTATTCCCCTGTAAGACGCATCGGGCACGCCGGCCTTTCTGCCATTTTTTGTGTCCCGCGTCACAATGCAGGAAACGCAGATACGGGGCATACGCATCATCCGCCTGCCACCCATATCTGCGTCCGCAGCGCTACTTACTTATAGAGAATAATCGCCACACCGGCCTCAATGTTATTGTAAATTTTATCCGCCGTATTATAGGGAAGATTCACACAGCCGTGGGAACCGTTGTTCACGTAAATATTTCCTCCGAACGAAGATCTCCATGTGGCGTCGTGAAGGCCCTGTCCGTCAAAGAAGGGCATCCAGTAGGTCACTTCCGTTCGCCAGCCGTTGGCCGCGTCGCCTCCCGTCAGCACGGAGGGACTTTCCTTGTAGGCCAGCGGGAACGCGCCTGTCTGGGTTTCCGTTCCCTTGGAAACGCAGCCGGATACCAGATCGCTCTCCACAATCAGCTGCCCGTCCACATAGAACCAGATATGCTGCGTAGTAAGGTTGACCTCCACATAGGTGCCGGCCAGATCATCCACTCCGCTGCGCCTGTAGCCGGAGTAGGCGTATACCGGCTCCCGCTGTACCTGGGTGTTGGACCGGATATCCGCTATCAGCTGGTCAAATTCTCCCTGCTCATCCACCAGGTAGCCATACTCATTCTCCGTACCGGGAATGGTCACATCCGTTCCCAGGGAGGTGTGGAACGTTCTGTCGTGATAGATCGTATTATATTTTGACGCCAGTCTGGCCACATATTCCCAGATCTGGTTCTCATCCAGCACGCCGTTTCCGTCCACGATGGTAAGCCAGTTCTGAATGGTGTTCCAGTCCAGCACCTCGGTTTCATCCCCGAAGGTGTAGGTGATAACCGCCTGGGAATAATGGTTGTAAATGTTGCAGATATTGTTCAGCTCCACATCATCCCCGGTTACCTGGGGCTTGATGTAGATAGAATCCGGAATGTCGATCGTCAGATCCTCCTGGGGATCCTCCGCCGAGGTAAGGCTGTCCACCTGCTCCTTCACCAGCGCCTGCAGGTCGGCGTCCTCCATCTCATTTCCGTTTACTTCCGGCTGGATATAGTAGGTTTTCGTGGGTTCATCGTAGAGCATCTGGGCGTCCACGCTGGCCGTCCTGGGGTTCTTCAGGGCGGCGCTGTTTACCGCGGCGTTAAAAACCGCTTCGTCAAAAGTAAACGTCACCTCTACCTGAAAATGGTTGCCGTTCATCAGGCTGCCGATCAGCACGGGAATGCTGCTCTTCTGCATGGCCAGCGCCTGATTCAGCCGCTCCAGCAGAGCGGACTGATCCACCTCATACCCCAGCTGGTCCAGCGTGGCGCTCATCGCCTCCTCCCCGTTTTCATTTACGGTAACGGAAGGCGCGCTGTACGCCTTTGTCAGCTCTGTCAGCAGTTCCTTGGGCTCTTTGCCTGAGGCGTCGAAACCATTGATGGTGGTGTTCTCAAAATAGGTGGTTCTGTCCCACTGCTGCTTCAGATAGATGCCGGACAGAAACGCGATCCCGGCCAGCAGCACGAGACAGATCACAATGATCCATTTTAAAATGTTTACTTTTTTCACCCTTTATCTCCCCTGTATGTTCCTATAAGACAAGTAGCCCAGCGTTTCTGCGCACCAAAACAGAGACGTGAGCCACTTCTCCCAGGATAATCCCCTGTCAGTTCAGATTTTATTTTACCCTTATGCGGTAAGCGATCATCCAGATGCTGAAAAACAGCATCCAGGCCGCGGAAGCACCCTTCTCCGCCAGGCCGATATAATCATCCGGCGCCATGGGAAGCATGGCGGCCACCGTACCCAGGCAGAGCACCACGCCGGCAAACAGAACGAACACCGGTATTCTTCCCGGCACCGCTCCGGATTTCACGTTGTGACGGATCACTTTGATTCCAAACAGCAGCTGCACATAGAACAGAATAGCCAGAGTGGAAATCAAGATCATCACCAGCAGCATCACAACTCCCACAATAATGGAGGTGAGAGAAGAGGACGCGCCGGCCGCCACCACAAACGCCACGGAGATAATCAGCCCCGCTGTCATCACCAGGCAGACGGCGATAAACTGCAGTACCACCATCACCTTCACCAGGGTGCATCCGGATGTGGACACTTCCCCTTCGGAACGCTTTGTCTGCGCAAACATCAGCCACAGTCCCAGGCACATGAGAATGCCGGGGATATTTAACACCAGTCCCGCTGCCAGCAGGATCATGCCGTTCATTCCTTCCAGCATATCAATAATGCCGTTGAGGAAGGACACGGCCACGCTGGAGCCCATCACGGTCTGCATCAGAGCCTGCATGGCGTTAATGCTGTGGATAAAGTTTCCTGTCACCAGATTGACCACGGAAATCGCCACCGACGCCGTAAAGAGCAGCACCGCCAGGAAGAAAAGCGGCGATTTCACCATTTTTCTGGCTTTTATCATAACGGTGCGGCTTCCTCCCATGGGCTGGGCGGATTTTCCGTAATCATATCCTCCCATGGTATCCCCGGGATATCCGTACTGTCTGGGACCCTGCTGATAGCCGTATGCCTGCCCGCCGTACTGCTGCTGCACATTGGGCTGCTGCTCATAATATTCATTTCCGGGACCCTCGCCGGGAGCGCCGTGAAGCATGGGGCCGTTCCCCTCATACTGCTGCCTGGCGGCATAGGGCTGTCCCCGCTGCACATCGTTGACATCCTCCTGTGCCCTGGGGTAATCCGGATTTTCTTCCGCTTCTTCCCCGGCAGGAATATCCTCCTCCATGGCCGGCTGCTCCTGCTCCGGTTCGGAAGGCTCCTGCTCACCGGACTCTTCTGGAGCCGCCCCGGCGCCGGTTTCCGCCTGGGCCTGCTCCGACTCATCTGCCGGGCTTTCTGTATCCTGTGCCTCTTCTGCCGTTTCCTCCGGCACGGGTTCCTCTTCCTCCGGCACTTCCCGGGCCGGCATCACCTGCTCAGGCTGTATGTCCAGAAGTCTGTTGCCGCATTTGGAACAATTCTGACTGGAATCGTCATTTTCCGTCCCGCAATACATACATCTTTTCATCCTTGGTTTCTCCTTCGGTCATTCTTTGAGTCCCATTATATCTCATTCAAAACCCGAGGGCAAGCCTAATTTGCGGCTTCCCGGGCTTCTCTTTACGCCCTTTCGGCCAGAATTTTTTCCAGGCTCACCAGCTTCACGCTCAGCACAAAGATCTCCCCGGCAAGAGCCAGTTCCTCCGGCGTGGGATAGGTGGGCGCGATCCGGATATTGGAATCCTGAGGATCCTTTCCGTAGGGATAGGTGGCTCCCGCTCCGGTCAGCACCAGTCCCGCCTCTTTGGATTTGGCCACAATGGCTTTGGCACAGCCGGGCAGGGCGTCAAAGGAAATAAAGTAACCGCCTCTGGGACGCACCCAGCTTCCGATTTCCAGGCCGCCCAGCTCCTTTTCCAAAACCTGCAGCACCGTCTCAAATTTGGGACGCATAAAGTCCGCGTGCTTCTTCATATGCTCCCGCACGCCCTGGGCGTTTTTGAAATAGCGCACATGGCGCAGCTGGTTCAGCTTGTCATGGCCGATGGTCTGGATCGTCATCTGGGCCCGCACTTCCTTCAGGTTTGTCTCGGAAGAAACCAGGGCCGCCAGGCCGCCGCCGGGGAAGCTGATTTTGGAAGTTGAGCAGAATTCATATACCATATCCGGGTTGCCTGCCTTGGCGCACTCGGAAAGAATCTCAGGGATCTCGTCCTGCACCTCGTCATAGAGATGATGGAAAGCGTAGGCGTTGTCCCAGTAAATTCTGAAGTCCGCGGCCGCCGGCTTCAGGGAAGCCATCCGTCTCACCACCTCGTCCGAGTAGGTAATGCCGGTGGGATTGGAATATTTGGGCACGCACCAGATGCCTTTCACCGCCGGATCCCGGTTTACATACTGCTCCACCAGGTCCATATCCGGGCCGTTTTCGTCCATGGGAATATGGATCATCTCCACCCCGAAATGCTCCGTCACGGAAAAATGACGGTCATAGCCAGGCACCGGACAGAGAAATTTCACGCTGTCCAGGCGGCACCAGGGGGTATTGCCCAGAATACCGTGGGTGTAGGCTCGGGAAATGGTATCATACATAATATTCAGGCTGGAGTTTCCATATACGATTACGTTTTCCGGAGACACTTCCAGCAGATCCGCGAAAAGCTGCTTTGCTTCCGGAATTCCGTCCATCAGGCCGTAATTGCAGCAGTCCTGGCCGGAGGCGCAGTTTAAATCCGAAGTGCTGTCAATGGCGTCCAGAATTCCTCTGCTGATTTTCAGCTGTTCTGTAGAAGGCTTTCCTCTGGACATATCCAGCTTCAGCCCCTTGCCTCTGGCATCCTCAAATTTCGCTTCCAGTTCCTGCTTTTCCTGCAGCAGCTCCTCTGTGGTCCTCTCGCTGTACGGCTTCATTTCTGTTTCCTCCACTCTTGATAAATTTTCTTCATAATTTGTCCTCAGTATGGATACATTTGTCTTTCTGCCAAATGTCCATTCCCCTTATTCTAGTACCGGCATCTCAATCCGTCAAGTATTTTCCTGCCGTTCCCGGCGATAAACCGCAATTTTCTTCGCGTCCTCCACCGCCAGATCCTTCTCTCCCGCCAGGGATTCCAGGTGATGGAGGAACTCATGCCGCAGCACCTTCCACATCCGCTCCCGCAGGCTCTCCTCCTCCATCCAGCCCAGGCAGGCCATAAAAGAGCCATAATAAAGTACCACGAACCGCCCCAGATGGGGATGAACGTGGTACTCTCCCAGAATGTACAGATCCCCGTTCAGCCCGGCAGGATGAAGCTTCGTCTGCTCCCTGGCCATCACGCCGCCGGAAAGCTCCCGGAACAGTTCTTCCGGGAGCCGGTCTGTCAATTCCGCTGTTATTTCTTCAAACCGCTCAAATGATACCGCCATTTTCCTATTTCCTGTCTTTTTCCACCCGTTCCCGGATCATGCGCCGGATAGCCTCCAGGGACTCCTTATGCCTTCTGGATACCGTACCCGGATTACGCTTCAGCAGGCCGTGCACCCGGCGGGAATACAGGGACTGCAGTTTTTCCAGGTGCAGCTTTCTGCGAAGCTGCAGTTCTCTGTACTGAGCCCGCAGCTCTTCTCCGGCTCCCGCGATCTGTACCTCCAGCTGGTCCATCCTGGCCTGCAGCGCCTTTAATTCCTCCCGCAGGCGCTCTGTCCGCAGCAGCAGGTTCCGGAAATCCATGGCCGCCTGGAAGGATGTGGCAAAGTCTCCCGCCGTCAGGGCTGTCAGAATCAGGGAAGCCCAGTAGCGGATCCTGGGGCTTAAATCTGTCACCAGCTCTGCCAGAGGCGGGTGCACCGCGTATACCAGCAGCAGGGTCATCACGCCCCAGCAGAGGCTGGACTTCAGGCAGATATAGCCCTTCAGGTTCAGAAACTCCCCGGTATAATCCCAGTAGCGCGCCTTAAAGAGGGCCTCCATCGCCGCTCCCGTCACATACTCCAGCAGGGTGGCCGCCGCCATGCCTCCCAGCACCATCAGAACCGGGTACTGCCGCAGGGGCAGGGCCGCCGCCAGGATCACAACGGCGCCGCTTCCGTATATGGGAAGCAGCGGGCCTTTTAAGAAACCCCGGTTTACCCAGTGCCGCTTCCTGGCCGACACATAGCAGGATTCCCAGATCCAGCCGATAAAACAGTAAATATAGAAGAACAGCAGCCATTCTGACAGGGTGTAGCCTCCTATTCCTTCCATTCTTTTCTCCTTTTATCTTCTTATCTTCCGCTTATCTCCAGCAGCTTATTTTTCAGATCCTGCTCCATCCGGGCCATCTCCTGTTCGGCGCTGCGCCGCTTCTGTCTGCCTTCCGCCTGGATCTTCACCACCTCGTCCAGGGTGGAGAGCAGCGCTGCGTTCGTATTCTTCAGTGTCTCAATATCCACCACGCCCCTCTCTGATTCCCGGGCCGTCTCTGTAGTGGCTGTCTTCAGTCTCTCCGCGTTCTTCTGCAGCAGCTCATTGGTCAGGTTTGTCACCTCCCGCTGCGCTTTTGCCGCCTGGTTGGAATGCTCCACGCCCAGGGCGATTACCATCTGGTTTTTCCACAGCGGGATCGTATTCACCAGGGTGGACTGGATCTTTTCCACCATCATGGTATCGCTGTCCTGCACCAGGCGAATCTGGGGAGCCGTCTGCATGGCGATGGTGCGGGTCAGCTCCAGATCATGAATCTTCTTTTCAAACCGGTTGCACAGACTGTCCAGATCCCGGGCCGCCTGGGCGTCCTCCGCCAGTCCGCTGGCCTGGGCTTTGGCCGCAGCCTGGGCCAGATCCTCCCGGCGGATCTCCTCCAGCCGCTTTTTCCCTGCCAGGATATACATGGACAGTTCCTTATAATAAGTCAGGTTCAGCTCATACATCTTGTCCAGCATGGCCATGTCCTTCATCAGCTGTACCTGATGCTGTTCCAGCGATCCGCAGATCTTATCCACGCTCACCTCAGCCTTGTCATACTTTGCCTTCAGGGCCGCCGCTTTATTCACCTGTTTTTTAAAGAAGCCAAACAGTCCCTTCTCCTCTTCCTCCGCGTCAAAATCCTGCAGCTGGGCCACCAGGCCGGCGATCATATCGCCCACCTCTCCCATGTCTTTGGTGCGCACATTCTCCAGGGCTTTTTCTGAAAAATCCGCCAGCTTTTTCTGTGCTCCCACTCCGTACTGCATGATGGCGGCGCTGTTTCGCAGATCAATCTTGCTGCTGAACTCCTCCACCATCTTCCGCTCTTCCTCTGAGAGGGCGGCCTCCTGGGCCAGAACAGAATCCGAAAGAGGCTCCGCCTCTTTGGCGGGCAGAGCCGCCGGCGTTTTCCCGGCGTCCTCCGGCTCTCCGAAAGTCAGCGTGGGTACAGTGTCAAATCCTTCAAATTCATTGCTCATATCGATTCTCCTTTTTTCTCTTCTTTGTCTGTTTCGGGTTTCTCTGCCTCCCGGGCTTTAAAATCCCGCTTCATCAGCCCGTCCTGGGCCATCATGGTGTGCAGCACGGAAATATCGGAAGAAATATCCCAGGCCGTATCCTGGAAAAAGCTGTCCAGCAGATTCTCAAACGCATGGTTGACCGTATCCAGGGAATCTTCAATCTCCTGCTTGGTCTTCCGTATATTCTCTCCCTCCACCTGCTGCTCATCCAGCTCCTGATAGGCGTCCACCAGTTTTCTGGTGATGGGGAGGTAATAGCTCATCATCCTGTGAAGGTCCGGGGCGTTCTCCGGTTTTTCCGCCACCCGGTTGAAAATCCGGGTCACCACCCGCTCCAGACAGTCCAGCTTCTCTGACATCCGGGGATCCCCGATCTCATCGTTTCGCTGGTGAATATGAGAGATAAATTCTCTTCCCTCTTCCACAATTTCCCGGGCCTCCCCGGACAGTTTTCCGAAAGCCTGCTCCTCCATGATCTGCTGCGGGCGCCTGCAGCGCTTTGCTCCGGCATTCCATACGCTGCCTTTTATCCCCATACAGGCGAACCCGGCTGCCCCCAGGAAAAAAACAAAGGCCGGCACGCCAAATCCTCTCCAGATTCCCGAAAGAGCCAGGCTTATGGCTCCCAGAACTGCGAAAACACCCATGAAGGAATAGCCCACTCCCATGAATACTATTCCCTTATAGTCCCCCGCCGCCTTCCCGACCGGTCCTTTTACGATGCTGTGGGAAGCGGGCCTCTGCCCCGCTCTTTTCTCCGCCGCCTGCTGATAGGCGGTTTTCCCCGAAGCTTTGTTTTTCTGCACCATTTCCGCCGTGGTCCGGATGGTATCCGTGATCGTCTGATTCAGCTGTCTGAAATTTTTACTGTCGATAGCGGACTGCACCAGATCCCCGATCTGGGCCCCCATATCGTACCAGTCCTGTTTATCCATATCGTTTTGCTCCTCTGGCTAAGTCGGCGCCGGTGCGGCAGAGGCGTGCTGCCCCCTGCGCGCTGGCGCTAAGCCAAGTATAGTATATTTTCCTCCTGCTGTACAGAGGCAGGCCGAAAAAAGGGAATACCGCAAAAGATTTCCTTGTTTCTTTTGCAGTATTCCCTTTCGTTTCATGGATCTCTTTTCGCCGTCTCTGTTTTTTTCAGTGTACGCCGCCGGCAGCCCGCTTCTTTCCCAGATAAGCCGCCTTGATATCCTCGTTGGCCGCCAGCTCCTGGCCGGTTCCCGTCATGGTGATCAGTCCCGTCTCCATGACATAGCCCCGGTTGGCGGCATGGAGCGCCATGTTGGCGTTCTGCTCTACCAGAAGGATTGTCACCCCCTGCTGGTTGATCTCCCGGATAATGTCAAACACGCCCTGCACAATGAGAGGCGCCAGCCCCAGGGAGGGCTCGTCCATCATAATCAGTTTGGGACGGCTCATCAGGGCCCTGGCAATGGCCAGCATCTGCTGCTCTCCTCCTGAGAGCGTACCGGCAGGCTGCCAGCTTCTCTCTTTCAGTCTGGGGAACAGGCTGTACACCCATTCCAGGTCTTTCTCCAGGGAATCTCTGCGCATGTAGGCTCCCATCCGCAAGTTCTCCAGCACCGTCAGGTTGGCGAACACCCGCCGTCCCTCCGGCACCAGGGTGATGCCTTTTGTCACCACCGTCTCCGTTCCCATTCCCACCAGTTCCATGCCCTGGAACTGAATGCTGCCGGAGGCCGGTTTTTCCAGGCCCACAATGGCGCGCAGGGTGGAGCTTTTTCCGGCGCCGTTGGCGCCGATCAGCGTCACCACTTCCCCCTCCGGCACCTCAAAGCTGATGCCCCGCACCGCCTCGATGCCGCCGTAGGCCACTTTTAAGTCTTTTACTTCCAGAATATTACTCATCTTCCTGCACCCCCAAATACGCGCTGATTACATTGGGATCGTTCTGGATCTCCTCCGGCGTTCCCTGGGCAATCAGTTTTCCGAAATCCAGCACATAAATCCGGTCGGATATCTCCATGATCAGATCCATATGGTGTTCAATGACAAACACGGTCAGGTTGAAATCCTTCTTGATCTGCCGGATAAAAGCGCTCAGTTCGTCTGTCTCCTGAGGGTTCATGCCGGCTGCCGGCTCATCCAGCAGCAGCAGACTGGGCTCTGTGGCCAGAGCTCTGGCAATTTCCAGGCGTCTCTGTTTTCCGTAGGGAAGAGAACTGGAGATCTCATCCTTCTCCTTATCCAGTCCCACCATCTTCAGAAGTTCCATGGTCTTTTTCCGGTTTTCCTGCTCTTCCCGGTGATTCAGCCGGAAGGCGGCGGAAAACACGTTGGCCTTTGACCGGGCGTGCCGGGCGATCAGCACGTTGTCAAATACGGTCAGATTTTTAAACAGCCGGATATTCTGGAAGGTACGGGCGATGCCCAGCCCCGTAATCTGATCCGGCGTCTTGGAAATCACCTGATTGTATTTTACCGGGTACTCTCCCAGATACTGTTTCTTCATCTTTCCCCGGGGATAATTTTCCACCATGGGTTTCCCCCGGAAGGAAACCAGTCCGTTGGTGGGGGCGTACACGCCGGTAATCACATTGAAAGCGGTGGTCTTGCCCGCTCCGTTGGGGCCGATCAGCGCCACGATCTCTCCCTCGTTCACATCCAGGGACAGGTCGTTCACCGCCACCACGCCGCCAAACTGCATGGTCACATGTTCCACATGAAGTACATTTTCCGCCATTACGCCTCACCTCCCGTCTGGGGCTTCTTTTTCTTTTTTCGCTTAAACAGGCCGAACAGCCCGTTCCAGGTAAACTCGCTGGTTCCCATGATGCCCCGGCGCCAGAACAGCACCACCACCATCAGGAGCAGGGAGTAAATCACCATACGGAAGCCGGGGCGGAACAGGGGAATGTTTACGCCGGCCACCGTCAGGGGCTCGTCCAGGAAACGGAGCCACTCCTGGCCGCCGTTAATCAGCAGGGAGCCGATAATGGAGCCAGTGACGCTTCCGATGCCTCCCAGCACCACGATCAGAAGAATATTGTAGGTCAGGGTTACCTGGAAGGTTTTGGTGTCGATGGAGCGCATGAACACCGCCAGCATGCCGCCGGCCACGCCGGTAAAAAAGGAGGAAATCACAAAGGACAGCTCCTTGTGCCGAAACAGGTTGATCCCCATGGCCTCCGCCGCCACATCGTCCTCCCGGATGGCCTTAAAGGCCCGGCCGTAGGAGGAGTTAATCAGCAACACCATCAGGGCGATGCACACCGCCGCGATGAGAATGGGCTGAAAAATATTGGAAAAGCCAGGAATATTGTTCAGTCCGTAGGATCCGTTGGTGATCCGATCCATCATGGGCGCCGCCAGGAGGGCCCGGATAATTTCTGAAAAGCCCAGGGTGGCAATGGCCAGGTAATCGCTTTTCAGCCGCAGAACCGGAATGCCGATAAGGGCAGCGGCAGCGGCGGCAAACAGGCCGCCCACCACCATGGCCGGAATCATGGGAAGGGACAGATTCGCAAGCCAGTCCTCAATTCCGTTCATATAGTATACGCTGGGCCGCACCTCCACCGGAATGGTAAGCACCGCCGTCACATAGGCGCCGATGGCCATAAAGCCGGCCTGGCCCAGAGAAAACAGTCCCGTAAATCCGTTCAGCAGGTTCATGGCCACAGCCACCACCGCGTAGATGGCGGAACGCTCGATAATGGAAATCGCATAGGAATGGGCGGATGTATCCGCCTGATACCAGCCCAGCAGGGCGCAGACCGCCGCTGCCAGCAGCAGGCTTAAAATCAGGTCTCTTGTCTTTGTCGTCTTCTTCATATCCCTCACCTCTCAGACTTTATCGGTGGCCGCTTCCCCGAACAGGCCGGTGGGGCGAACCAGCAGAATGACAATCAGCAGCAAAAAGGTAAAGGCATCTGAGAAGGTGGAATATCCCAGGGCCACCAGGAAGGTTTCGCAGATACCGATTATAAAGCCTCCGATCACCGCTCCCGGAATGGAGCCGATGCCGCCCAGCACGGCGGCCACAAAGCATTTCAGTCCGGGCAGGGATCCGGAGAAGGGGTACACGGTCATACGGTCTGTAAAATACAGGATCGCTCCCACGCCGGCCAGAAAGCTTCCGATTACGAAGGTCATGGAAATAATGTGGTCCACTTTGATTCCCATCAGCCTGGCGGCCTCCGTATCCTTGGATACGGCCCGCATGGCCATTCCCATCTTGGTGTGGTTGATCAGCTGCATCAGCAGGATCACCAGGATCACGGTCAGGACGGGCGTCACCAGCGTTACCAGGGACGTGGAGAGGAGCCCGAACTGGAAAATCTTTTTCAGCACCGGAATCTCCGGATACGCCTTGGGAATGGCGGTGAACAGATAGGTAGCCAGATTCTGCAGCAGATAGCTGACGCCGATGGCAGATATCATGATGGACATGCGGGGGGCGGACCGCAGGGGCTTGTAAGCCGCTTTTTCAATCAGTACGCCGATCACCACCGTCCCCACCAGCACCACCGGCACCGACAGGTACCAGGGGAAGGACGCCATGGCAAATATCATCAGATAGCCGGACATCATAAAAAGGTCTCCATGGGCGAAATTGATCAGCCGGAGGATACCGTATACCATGGTATAGCCGATGGCGATCAGCGCGTAGGAGCCTCCCAGAGAGATGCCGGTGAGTAAATGTTGAGCGAATGTGGTAGCACTCATATGTATAGCCTCCTGAAACATGGGAGGGCAAAGCCCTCCGGTTTTCCTTCATACAAAACAGGGGGGCGAAGCAAAAACGCCTTCGCCCCACCATTTTCTCATTCCACTCCCCCTGCGGGGGATCTTTTGTGTACAATGTAACAGTTCAGCCCGCGCCATTCGGGAAACCGCACGGACGTGTCAATTACTCTTCTACTGTTACTGTCTTGACGAATGTGAATTTTCCATCCTGCACGGAGCTGATGTAAGCGGTATCCTTCTCCGCGTCGCCGATCTCGTCAAAGGTGATCAGGCCGGTCACGCCTTCCATCTCCAGTTCATGCAGCGTATTCTTCAATGTCTCGCCGTCCGTGGTGCCTGCTGCCTCCAAAGCGTCGCACACTACATTGTAGGCGTCATAGCACAGAGCCGTATTTCCTACGATGGAGTCGTTTCCGCCGTTGTTCTCAATACGGGCGCTGTCCGCGTTCAGCCACTCCTTGAAGCCGGTGATAAACTCATTTGCCACTTCATTGGAGGTATCCGCCTCGTCAAAGAAGGTGGAGCATACGGTTCCCTCTGCGTTCTCGGCGCCGGCATTGTCGATGATGGTGGTATTGTACCAGGTATCGCCTGCCATGAAGGGCGCCTCAATCCCCAGCTCTCTGGCCTGCTTGATCAGCAGCGGAGCCGTGGTGATGGAGGAGGGAGCGAAGATCGCTTCTGCTCCGGAAGCCTTCACTTCCGTCAAAATCGCCTTGAAATCAGACTGGTTGGTCTGGAACTGCTGCTCTGTTACGATCTCGCCGCCCAGCTCGGTGAAATGTTTGATGAAGAAGTTCGCCAGTCCCATGGAATAGTCATCGCCCAGCTGGTCGATCACTGCCACCTTGGTGTAGCCTTCCTCAAACGCGTACTGAGCCAGCACGCTGCCCTGGAACGGATCCAGGTAACATACACGGAAATAGTACTCGCAGCCTGCGGTTACCTGGGGGTTGGTGCAGGAGCATCCGATGGCCGGGATCTTTGCTTCCGCAAAGGTGGGGCCTGCGGCGATGGACACGCCGGAACCGTAGGAGCCAAGCACTGCCACCACGCCGTCGGAAACCAGCTTCTGGGCGGCGGTTACAGCCTCGGTTTTATCTGATTTATTATCCACAATATCCAGTTCCACTGTATATTCTGTTCCGTCGATGGTAACGGTGGGCCGGATCTCATTGGCATACTCGGCTCCCTGCACTTCCTGCAGTCCGCCTCCGCCGTTCTCACCTGTCAGCGGCTCAAACACGCCGATCTTAATCACGTTGTCGGCAGAAGTGGTTTTCTCCGCGTCCGCTTCTTCCGTACCGGCCGATGCTTCTGTCTCCTCAGCAGCCGCTTCCGTGGCGGGAGCCTCGGACTCCGCCTCTTTCTTTCCGCAGCCTGCCAGGCAGGATGCCGCCAGGGCAATTACCATCATTGCAGATAATACTCTTCTTTTCATAAACTTTCCCCTTCCTTTTCGCGCCTGCGGGCGCTTACTGGCCGATGCAAAGGCTCCGGAAAAGCTCCGGTTTGTTTTTATAACATGAACATTTGTCCTTGTATCGGCTACATGTTGGAAATTATACCACCATATACCACTTTATTCAAGTAAATTTCCAAAATTTTTCTTTTTGTATCCCGAAAAATCCCAAAAAATTTTCCTCCCGCTTTCTGACAAAGCTTCCGTTTCTGACGCAGCGGTTTCAGCGGCCCGTTTCTGTTTCGCGGAAGTGCGCATCCTGCGAAGCGTTTTGCATTTCACGGGAAGCAAAGTTTCCCGTGAAATGAAAAAAGACCTGCCCAATGGGCAGGTCCCGTCTCGTCTGGTATCTATTAAGCCTCAGTAGCAGCCTCGGTCTCAGCAGCCTCAGTTGCAGCAGCTTCGGTCTCAGCGGCCTCAGTCTCAGCAGCTTCTGTTGCAGCAGCCTCAGTCTCAGCAGCCTCAGTTGCGGCAGCTTCAGTCTCAGCAGCCTCTGTTGCAGCGGCCTCAGTAGTAGCCTCTGTTACAGCCTCAGTAGCAGCCTCAGTCTCAGCTTCTTTCTTTCCGCAGCCTGCCAGGCAAGCACCTGCCAGAGCCAGTACCATTACGCTAGCCAGTAATTTCTTTTTCATAATATACACTCTCCTTGATTATGTAAGCTTTCTGTCAGCTTATAAATTTCGGTACAGACTGTCTCTGTACCGCTTACGTGGGGCATTATAGCACCCTTCCCCGGGAATTTCAAGAGATTTACCCATCTTTTCACTGATTTTCACATATATTTCACAATTTGAACTGCTTTTTGTTCCTTATCATCTGAAAAGCTGGCAATTCTGCCGAAACTTTCGTCATCTATCCGGAGTCCATTGTCTATTTTTCTTCTCCGTTCTCTTTATTTTCCCATTTATTGCCTGTTTTTCCGTAAATATTCCAGAAATCCCCGGCATCCCCGCAAAATTTCCCGATACGCCGTATCAAAATCGTCCGTGTACCAGGGATCGTCGATATCTCCCGGCGCGTCTGTAAAATCCAGCAGGCGGCTGATTTTTCCCTCCGGATCTCCGCCCACAATCCGCAGCATATTGCGGATATTGTAGTGTTCCATGCCGATCAGATAGTCATAATCCTGATAATCCCTGCGCTCCATCCGGCGGGCCCGGTGCCCCTCCGATGAAATCCCGTGCTCCTGCAGCTTCCGCCTCGCCGGCGGATAGATGGGATTTCCGTACTCCTCCATGCTGGTGGCGGCGGAGGCAATCTGAAATTCTCCTTCCAGTCCCGCTTTTTCCACTAAATCCTTCATAATAAATTCCGCCATAGGGGAACGGCAGATGTTGCCGTGGCAAACGAATAATACTTTTATCATAAACGAAAATCCTCCTAAAATGCCGTATTCTACCTCGATTTGCCGCAGTTTGCCGACTATATTTTTTGCTCTAAGATTGTTAAATTTGTCACAGAATAAGCAAAATGCGGCAAAACGGGGCAAGTTGAGGACATGAAACGTAGTCAAAACGTAGTAAGAACATGGGTGTTTTCTGCAATATAATGGAATATGGCTCGTTCTCCATCACTCATTTCACTGCCATTATCCCTCAAGAATAATTGAATTATCTATTGAGAAATATAATACATATTTTTTCCCATCAATTAATTATCTAGACTACTCTCATTTAAAAGGAAATCATAGACACTCATAACCAACACCCCATCATCATTGTAAAACGGTGCAGGTGCATCTTTCGTAATGATAATCTTTTTGAAGAAATCGCCGGTCAGCATCAGAGAGCGCTGCTCCTGTTCCATCTTTGCCTGATCTGGAATCGCATAGGCCGACTGGATATAATAACGCTTGGATCCTTTATTGCAAACAAAATCAATTTCCAACTGCTTGCGGATTCCGTGACCTTTTTCATTGGTTTTATTCAGAGTGATAACTCCCACATCCACATTGAAGCCGCGTATCTTCAGCTCATTGAAAATGATATTCTCCATAGCATGAGTTCCTTCCAGTTGACGGAAATTGAGACGGGCATTGCGTAATCCCAAATCGGTAAAGTAATATTTGACTGGTGTGTCAATATACTTCTTCCCTTTAATGTCATATCGGACGGCACTGTCGATCAGAAAAGAATCACAAAGATAGTCGATATACCTTTTGATGGTGGTGTTGCTGATGGTTTTCTGCTTGACACTTTTGAAGGTAGCCGACAACTTTGTAGGGTTTGTAAGCGAACCGATAGCAGATGCGAGAATATTCAGAAGTTCCTCTAATTCTGCCCGATTGCGTACATTATGTCTGCCTACAATATCCGAAATATAGGTCTCCTCGAACAGCGACTTCAAGAAATTAATCTTTTCCTCTGGACTTGAAATATTCATGATAGGCGGCAGGCCACCGTAAAGTATATACTCATTCCAGCCATCCTGTTTCGTTCCTGAATAGACAGACATAAATTCAGCAAAACTGAGAGGATGCATATGAACTTCATCTCCCCGTCCCCGAAATTCGGTGATCACATCCTTGGACAAAAACCGGGCATTACTTCCTGTCACATATACATCCACATTTTTCATACGAATCAGGCTGTTTAATACAGATTCAAACTCTCCCAAAAGCTGCACCTCATCCAGTAGCACATAATACATTCCATCATCTTTAATCAGCTTCTTGAGATAGGGATACAAAACATCCGGATCACGAAAACGCTTATTCTCAAAGGAATCAAATGCAATTTCAATAATGTGTTCTTTATCCACTCCTTCTGCCAATAGATGATCCTTGAAGAGGTTGAACAATAGGTAGGACTTTCCACAGCGACGTATACCGGTCACCACCTTGATAAGTCCATTGTGCTTTTTATTGATGAGCTTATTCAAATAGATGTCTCTCTTAATTTCCATATCATAATCCTTCTTTCTACTGAAAATTTTTGCGAGTTTTCGCAAAATTCTTCAGTAGTATTATACCACGTCCAGACTGATTTTACAGCTCCTAATGAAATTTTTTGCGAGTTATCGCAATTTCATTCAGTCAGTAGGATCTGTCAAAGAAACATTCCAACCCAAAACTGCAACACTTTAAACCTAACCCCAGTATCAACACCTATTTTGTAAACTTATCCCACCACAATCCTCCATATAAAAACGGAAGATACCCGCATAGCAAACAAACATTATTTTTTACATTCATAATTTTTATCCCTTAAATGCCACGTTTTGCCACAATTTGCCCCCAACGACACTATGCAATAGAATAAGATGTAATTGAATCGTAGTCAAAACGGTGTAAACACCATTTCCGCTGCCGCGATTTGCACCGTTTTGACACGATTTGCGTTGGCTATGCATTTTTGCCGATCGGTTTGCCGTGGCACACGAAAAGCACTCGTATCATATTTTAAAGTCCTCCTGATTTGCGTTAGTTTGCCCTGTTTTGCCGCAATTTGCCGGGTATGTAGTTGCCGATGAGATTGTTAAAACAATCACAGAATAAGCAAAACGGGGCAAAATGCGGCATATTGAGGCCGTCAAAAGTAGTAAAAACGTAGTAAGAATGGGGGTGTGTTACTACTGCGAATATTCTACCATAGATCGCAGGATTTTGTGAGTGGGGAAATGGAAATAAAGGCAGCGCCCCACCCCAGTAAATTCAACAAATTGAAGTTTGCTTTGCATAGATCAATGCACCTTTCGTAAGTTCGGAAAGGAACATTGACCCGAAAATTCCGTTCTTGGATAAATAGTTTATTCAGTTGATAGTACTAAATCTTTGTATTCATCTAACCATTCATTCAGTTGCTTTATTTGTGCTGTAAGG
>DVOS01000001.1 GCA_018713435.1 Candidatus Merdiplasma excrementigallinarum | reverse complement strand
GCTGATTTTGTCCTTAAATCTTCTACAAATGCATTAATTTTCACTGTTATCACCGCCTTCTAAGTCTGCGCGAGAAACGATCTTGCATTTACAGGGTAACTTGTGCATAGCAAGACGCAATGCTTCGCGGGCTACATCTTCGGGAACACCTGCCAGCTCAAACATTACACGGCCGGGCTTTACAACGGCTACCCAGTACTCCAGAGTACCTTTACCGGAACCCATACGTGTCTCAGCAGGCTTTGCAGTTACCGGCTTATCCGGGAAAATTTTGATCCATACTTTACCGCCACGCTTGATGTAACGGGTCATGGCAATACGGGCAGCCTCGATCTGGTTGGATTTAATCCAGCAGGGCTCAGCCGCCACAAGGCCGTACTCACCGTAGCTGATGGTATTTCCTCTCAGGGCTTTTCCCGCCATGGTTCCGCGGAACTGTTTACGACGTTTCACTCTCTTGGGCATTAACATTATTTATCGCTCCCTTCTTTTTTAGATGGAAGGACTTCGCCATTGTAGATCCATACCTTTACGCCTAACTTGCCGTAGGTGGTATCTGCCTCTGCAAAGCCATAGTCAATATCTGCTCTTAATGTCTGAAGCGGAATCGTACCCTCGCTGTAGAACTCGGAACGGGCGATATCTGCGCCGCCAAGACGTCCGGACACACAGGTCTTAATTCCCTTGGCGCCGGTTTTCATGGTTCTGCCCATGGTAGACTTCATGGCGCGGCGGAAGGAAACACGGTTCTCCAGCTGCTGCGCGATATTCTCAGCTACCAGCTGCGCGTCTCTGTCCGGTCTCTTTACTTCTTTGATGTCCACAATCACTTTCTTGTCTGTGAACTTCTGAAGCTCAGCCTTTACTTTCTCAATCTCTGCTCCGCCCTTACCGATTACTACGCCGGGTTTCGCAGTATAAATAATAATCTTAACGCGGTCAGATGCTCTCTCGATCTCGATCTTGGAAACACCTGCGCTGTACAGTTTCTTTTTCAGAAATGTTCTGATCTTGTGATCCTCTACCAGATAATCAGCGAAATCAGCTTCTGCATACCATTTGGAGTCCCAGTCTTTGATAACGCCGACTCTTAAGCCATGCGGATTTACTTTCTGTCCCATGATTGCCCTCCTTATCTTTCATTCAGCACGATGGTGATATGACTCATTCTCTTCTCAATCCTGTAAGCTCTGCCCTGGGCTCTCGGTCTGATTCTCTTCATCGTCGGTCCCTTGTTGGCATAGCACTCTTCCACATACAGGTTCTCAGGGTTCATACCGTTGTTGTTCTCTGCATTGGCAATGGCTGATTTCAGCAGCTTCGCAATCAGTTCAGATGCATATCTGGGATTGTAGGTTACAATACCAAGAGCCGTCTTTACGTCCTTTCCTCTGATTGCGTCCAGCACGTAGCAGGCCTTCTGAACAGACACTCTTGCATAAGACAGCTTTGCTGAGGGTCTGGTATCTTTCTGAGCGTTTCTCTCTCTCTTAATCTGCGATCTATGTCCTTTAGCCATAGATGGTCCTCCTTTCATTCTCGGAACCGGCAGGTTCCGCAGCGCCCTCCCCGGGCGAACTATTTTTTTAAAAGGGTATCACCGGGCAGAAACTGCCCGGCTTCAACCGGCGCTCTTAGCGAACGCCGGATTTTTTCTCGTCTTTGCCGTGTCCTCTGTAGGTTCTGGTGGCAACAAACTCACCCAGCTTGTGTCCTACCATATCCTCAGTAATATATACCGGCACATGTCTTCTGCCGTCATGAACTGCAATCGTATGGCCAACCATCTGGGGGAAGATGGTGGAACGGCGGGACCAGGTCTTGATAACCTGCTTGTCGCCGGCAGCGTTCATGGCATCAATCTTTTTCAGTAAGCTTTCATCCGCGAACGGGCCTTTTTTCAGTGAACGAGCCATTGGTTTACCTCCTTATATTCTCAAACAATTAACCGTTGATAGCCTTGCCGTCTCTTCTTCTTACAATCAGCTTGTTAGACGCTTTGTTTTTCTTTCTGGTCTTTAAGCCGAGAGCAGGTTTACCCCAGGGTGTGCAGGGACCGGGACGTCCGATACCGGTCTTACCCTCACCACCGCCGTGGGGATGGTCATTGGGGTTCATAACAGAACCGCGGACGGTAGGTCTGATACCCATGTGACGGGTTCTTCCAGCCTTACCAACGTTAATCAGGTTGTGCTCCGCATTGCCAACAATACCGATGGTGGCGCGGCACACCAGAGGAACCATTCTCATCTCGCCGGAGGGAAGACGCAGGGTTGCGTATTTGCCCTCTTTAGCCATGAGCTGCGCTCCGTTTCCGGCGGAACGAACCAACTGTCCGCCGTGTCCGGGATAAAGCTCCACATTGTGAACCATGGTACCAACCGGGATCTCAGACAGAGGCAGGCAGTTTCCGATACGAACCTCAGCCTTGGGGCCGTTCATCACTTTCATGCCGTCTTTCAGTCCCTGGGGAGCCAGGATGTAGGCCTTCTCACCGTCTGCGTAGCAGATCAGGGCGATATTGGCGCTTCTGTTGGGATCGTACTCGATACCCACTACTGTTGCCGGGATATCGTCTTTATATCTCTTGAAGTCAACAATTCTGTATTTCTTTCTGGAGCCGCCTCCGCGGTGTCTCACAGTGATCTTACCCTGGTTGTTGCGGCCAGAGTTTTTCTGCAGGGAAACCAGAAGAGATTTTTCCGGAGTAGTCTTGGTGATCTCAGAGAAATCAGATCCGGTCATATGTCTTCTGGAAGGGGTATATGGTTTATATGTCTTAATTCCCATGACATGTTTCTCCTTTCATGCTCACGCCCGGCAGCGCAGCCGCGCCGGCAGGCGTTCAACTATTTATTATCACGCTTAGCTGCGTATATTTGAGGGCTTGCTTTCGGCCAGTCCAAACGGGTGTGTTCCCTTAAAGGAAACACCCCGTCTCATAACGGGTGTGTTCCCTCAACTAGACTCGCGCTGCGCTTTCAGCTTGCGCTCCTCAAGGTTCGGGAACGGGGTCCGACTAAGCCTCAAGCATCGTCTTCGACTCGCTTTCGGCAAGTCTTATAACCCCTCGAAGATTTCGATGTCCTTGCTGTCCTCGGTCAGGGTTACGATTGCTTTCTTGGACTTCGCGGTCTTTCCGAAGGTCATGCCTCTTCTCTTGGTCTTGCCGGGGATGTTCATGGTGTTGACCTTTTTCACCTTGGTTCCCTCGAACATCTTCTCAACCGCCTCTTTTACCTGAGACTTGGTGGCATCCGGATGGATCATGAATGTGTACTTCTTCTCAGCCATTACATTCATACTTTTCTCAGTCACAACCGGTTTAAGGATTACGTCATAGTATTTAATGTCTGCCATTATGCGTACACCTCCTCGATCGTCTGGGCAGCGGCCTTGGTAACCACTACGGTGTTGTATTTCAGAATATCATATACATTAATGGTGTTGGTCAGGGCAGTCTTTACATTGGCGATGTTTCTCGCGGACAGTACCACGTTCTGATCGTTCTCATTGAGCACTACCAGAGCCTTCGTCACATTCAGGCTGTCCAGAACCTTTTTCATGTTCTTGGTCTTGATGCCGTCGAATTTCAGCTCATCCAGAACCAGCAGCTTGTTCTCCTGCACTCTGGAGGTCAGAGCGGACTTAAGAGCCAGTCTCTTTTCCTTCTTGTTCATCTTGAAGGTGTAGTCTCTGGGTACCGGAGCGAATACAACGCCGCCGCCGGTCCACTGGGGAGCTCTTGTTGAACCCTGTCTTGCATGACCGGTTCCCTTCTGTCTCCAGGGCTTTCTTCCGCCGCCGGAAACCTCGGAACGGGTTTTGGCTTTCTGAGTTCCCTGACGGTTGTTAGCCAGCTGCTGCACAACGGCCAGATGTACCAGATGTTCGTTTACTTCAACACCAAACACGGCATCGCTCAGATCCATCGTTCCAACTTCTTTGCCTTCCATATTGTAAACAGATACGTTTGCCATCTGTGTGTTCCTCCTTTCCTATACGCAGAACCTATTTATCAGTCTTCGTTGTCTCTTTCAGTGTTACCAGAGACTTCTTCGGTCCTGGTACAGCGCCTTTAACCAGAATCAGGTTATTCTCCACATCAACCTTCACAACTTCAAGGTTCTGCACAGTCACCTGCTTTGCTCCCATGTGTCCTGCCATCTTCTTTCCCTTAAATACCTTGCTGGGATCGGAGCAGGCACCGTTGGAACCGGCATGACGATGATATTTGGAACCGTGAGCCATGGGTCCTCTGGACTGTCCATGTCTCTTGATGGCGCCCTGGAAACCTTTTCCTTTGGAAATCGCGGTAGCGTCTACCTTGTCGCCGTCCGCGAAGATGTCAGCCTTGATCTCCTGCTTTACCTCGTAGTTCTCGGCATCCTCAAAGCAGAACTCTCTCACATATCTCTTGTAGGCTACGCCGGCCTTGTCAAAAGCACCCTTCTGGGGCTTCGCAACCAGCTTTTCCCTCTTGTCCACAAAGCCGACCTGTACTGCGCTGTAACCATCGTTTGCTACGGTTTTAACCTGGGTTACCACGCAGGGACCAGCCTGCAGAACAGTTACCGGTGTGAGAACTCCGTCTTCATTGAAGATCTGTGTCATTCCGACTTTTGTTGCTAAAATCGCTTTCTTCATTCCTTTACCTCCTGTTGTTCTACAGCGGATCGCATCATGGCGATCATCCTAGTAACAGAGAAGATATGTTTATATCAACCTGATAGGATTTGCTTGTCGTGAATTATTTGGTTTTCATTTTGATATCAATATAAACACCGGCCGGCATCTCCAGTCTGGACAGGGCATCCACAGTTTTCTGTGTCGGCGCGATGATATCGATCAGTCTCTTGTGTGTTCTCTGCTCGAACTGCTCTCTGGAGTCTTTGTACTTATGAACAGCTCTCAGAATTGTTACCACTTCCTTCTTGGTGGGAAGGGGCACCGGTCCGCTCACCTGAGATCCGGTTTTCTTTACAGTTTCGATGATTTTCTTCGCGGATGCATCCACCAGCTGATGGTCATACGCTTTCAGGGTAATTCTCATTACTTGACTTGCCATAAAAAAAGTCGCCTCCTTATTCGCACTTTATTTCAGTACGACAAGCGGTGACTGTACACGCTCCCGTGTGTATCGCCCTGGGCTCACACGGTGTTTCCACTCTCTGGTGGACGTTAACCATTTGTACAGTGACTTGTCGCCAGTTTTATAACTTGACATTCGCTCCACGGAAAACCTGCGGAAACCCGCAGCAACCTCACGCTTCTACGCTATCAATGTCACAACATTTGCAGTATACATGATATTTACAGTATTTTCAAGTATTTTTTTTAATTCCGAAAAAAAAGATTGTATTTTTTGATATACAAAGAGAGGAATCATTTTTCCAGACAAAAGGGCAGTTATTTAAGAGCCTGCTGTCTGTGCTCCTAAAAACTGCCCCTGATATTATTTTGCTCCTGAAAAAAACTCTACTGTCATAACCACATCCGTGTGAGGAAGATAAACCACACTGGCTGACATATCCGGATTTTCCTGCCGCAGTCCGCATCCCTCGTCATATTCGTCCCTGCCCAGGCGGAAAAACAGATGGTCACCTTCCGTTCCCCGGCCTTCCAGATAATATCTGACGGACCCGTCTCCCAGCTGGCTGCTTCCAAAGCTGACCTGTTCCAGTCTCGTTTCTCTGGGGCTGTCCAGATAAGAAATATCCATCACCGGCTCCCTCAGCAGGAAGAAAGCAAGCAAAATACAGATCGCACCCGCCGCCAGGAATGCAGCCTTCATCTCCCTGGCATATTCTCCTCCCAGCAGTACGCGCCCTCCGGAAAATACGGCTGCCGCCAGCGCTGCAGCAACGGCGACACGCCAGGCTGCCTCCTGAGCAAATCCCGGTATGCCCTGGACGAAACCTGTGTTTCCTCCCAGAAATATCACCGCAAAGCATCCCAGCCACACAAGTCCAAGTAAAACGCCAAGTCCTCCAAAGATTGCTTTCTGCAGTTGTTTTCCCGTCATAACACTTCCCCCTGTCCTGATTGCCCCTGCTTTCTTATTTTTATATATGGCAAAAATCCCATTCTATTAAGCAGCGGTTTCTCTTCTGAAATTCTATTATAGGACAGGCAAAACCCCGCTTCTATCACGGTCTTGTAAAATTCGTGTTAAAATCCGGGAAAATCCGGATAGAGCAGAATAGACTACTTTTTCTCAATATCCGAGAATATAAACCCAAAGACAAAACACCGTGCTAAAGATGTCTTGACGCGGTATATATCGGGGTATATACTGATAGTAGAATAATAGTCAGGAGGGTACAGCCATGATGCATGCAAAATTATTTGAAAACGGGAGAAGTCAGGCCGTCCGTCTGCCCAAAGAATATCGTTTCAGCGGCGACGAGGTAGCCATTAATAAAATTGGAGATGTAGTCATTTTAATGCCAAAAGAAAACAAATGGTCCGGATTTTTAAGCAGTCTGAATCTGTTTTCCGATGATTTTATGGATAACGGACGGTGTCAGCCGTCTTCTCAGGAGCGTGAAGCATTATGAAATATATGTTAGACACAAATATCTGTATTTATATCATCAAGCATAAGCCAGAAGCCGCAATCCGAAAATTTATGTTGCTTCCCCCTGAGGAGATCTGTATCTCATCCATTACTTACGGAGAACTAATGTATGGCGTGGCTAAAAGTCAGGCTGTTCAAAAGAATCTGCTGGCTCTTTCTCTTTTTCTTTCTCCGATCACCGTCTTAGGCTTTGATCAGGCCGCAGCAGAAGCATACGGGCAAATCCGGGCAGACCTGGAAAAAAAAGGAACTCCCATAGGACCGATGGATCAGCTGATTGCCGGGCACGCGAAAGCCGCCGGCCTTATCCTTGTGACAAATAATACAAGGGAATTCAAACGCGTACCGTCATTACTGCTGGAAGACTGGACATTGGAATAATCTCTTTCATTTTTTTCAAAAGTAGTATAGAATAGTTGCAGTTCAATCAAAGGCAGGATCTCAATATGGACTTAGACTTATATAATAGGAAAGAACAGGACAACATGAAATATGTGGAAGAGCTGTCCCTGAACGCCTGGCCCTCCCATAAAATCGAGCTGTACGATGGATGGCTGATCCGCTTTTCCCACAACTATACATACCGTACCAACAGTGTGGAGCAGGTAGGGGCCTCCACCATTCCTGCGGAAGAGAAGATCGCCTACTGCGAATCCGTTTACCGCAGCCTGGGAACACCCTGCAATTTTAAAATCAACCCGCTGCTGCCTCCCACTTTTGACGCGATGCTGGCAGACAGAGGATACCACATTCGCCATGTGACAGAGGTGATGACCGGCGATACCGCCTCCATGCGTCTGATGGAGCCGATATCCAGTGAATACGAATTTGAAAACCGACTGGGGCTCCCCTCTTTCGTCAACTATCCGGGGGATTTTACCGTGCTGCTCCAGTCCTCCATCACCGACGAGTGGATCCAGGGAATTTTTCATCTGAACGGTACCTGCGATCCCACCCTGCGGCGGATTGTCCCCTCCATGTTTAAGGCTATCCCCAAAGAAACCATCGTGGCTTCCGTGGAAGTGGACGGCCGGATGGTGGCCTCGGGGCTTGGCATCCGGGACCGGGACTATGTGGGGCTTTACGCCGTCTATGTCTCCCCCAGCTGCCGCAGACGGCACTATGCCAGAGCCATCTGCAGCACCATTTTGCGGGAGGCCAGGCAGAGAGGCGCGGCCCGGGCTTACCTGCAGGTAGTAAAAGGAAATATCACAGCCAAGTCTCTGTACCTGTCTCTGGGATTTCAGGATTATTATACTTACTGGTTTCGCAGCCTGGATGTGAGCCGGGCAGCTTCTGAAACATAACCGAAAGGATACGAATATTATGTGGATTGCAGATCAATGGAAAGAGTATGAAGTGATCGATACATCAAAAGGAGAAAAACTGGAAAGATGGGGCAAATACCTGCTGGTCCGGCCTGACCCTCAGGTAATCTGGGATACCTCCCGGACAAACCCCGGCTGGAAAAAGAAGAACGGCCACTACCACCGCAGCCAGAAAGGAGGCGGCCAGTGGGAATTTTTTGATCTGCCTCAGCAGTGGGCTATCCATTACAGAAATCTCACCTTTAATCTGAAGCCCTTCAGCTTCAAGCATACCGGCCTCTTTCCGGAGCAGGCGGTAAACTGGGACTGGTTCTCAGAAAAAATCAGAAACGCAGGAAGGCCCGTAAAAGTGCTGAATCTGTTCGCCTACACCGGCGGAGCCACCCTGGCCGCTGCCGCTGCCGGTGCGTCAGTCACCCATGTGGACGCTTCCAAAGGAATGGTAACCTGGGCCAGAGAAAATGCCGTCTCCTCCGGCCTGAAAGACGCTCCCATCCGCTGGCTGGTAGATGACTGCACCAAATTTGTGGAGAGAGAAATCCGCAGAGGCAATCACTATGACGGCATCATCATGGATCCGCCTTCCTACGGCAGAGGACCCAAGGGGGAGATCTGGAAGATCGAAGACTCCATTCATCCCTTTATCCGGCTGGCAGCCAAGCTCCTCTCCCCGGATCCCCTGTTTTTCCTGGTAAACTCCTATACCACCGGTCTGGCTCCCGCAGTGCTCACCTACATGATCTCTCTGGAACTGAAAAAATTCGGCGGCCATGTGGAGTCCCAGGAAATCGGCCTCCCGGTTTCGGAGACAGGACTGGTTCTGCCCTGCGGAGCTTCCGGGCGCTGGGCCAAATAGCTCTGTGCCCTGGAATCTGCCCTCTCCCGGGGGCTATTCCCCCAGCACTGTTTTTACGATCTCAGGCAGTTCTTCCATCCCGTTAATATAAGGAAGGGAGGGATCTACCTTTCCAAATCCGTACCGGGCATGGATAAAAGGCAGGCTGGCTCTGCTGGTACTTTCGTAATCGCCCTGGGTGTCGCCCACATAGACGGCGGCATCCAGATGATTCCGGTCCGCCAGCAGCCGGATGTTCGCGTACTTTTCCATCCCCGTATTGCCGTAGCTTTCAAAATCTTCGATCAGATCTTCCACCCCGGCCCAGGCAATAAAATCTTCGATATAACCCACCTGGCAGTTGCTGACAATATACAGATGATACTTTCGGGCCAGCTGCTCCATCACTTCCCGGACATGGGGATACACATCTCCTCCCTGCTGCTTCAGATATTCCACCTCATACACGCAGCAGCCGTCCGTCACCTGTTCCCGCCTTTCCTTTTCCACCATGGGGAACAGAGCGTCTCCGATCTGGGACATGGTTTTTCCCATTACGCTGCGCAGATCCTGTCTGGTCAGCACCACCGGCACATCCGGCGCCGCTTTTCTCAGATACTCGTTCCAAGAATCCGCCACTACCTGGCAGGAATCCCACAGCGTGCCGTCCACATCAAAAATAATCCCTTTTTTCATCTGGTCTCTCCATTTCTCCAAATTTTATTGCTAGAAGCATTGTACTATTCTTTTCTTCCGCCTGTCAATTTTATTCCTGTTTTCTATTGACATTTTCTTTTAACTGTATATAATACTATATATACAGTATATACTTTATAAGCAAAAATACCATTAGCGCTAAAGGGGAACCTATTTTGAAGATTATTATTTCCAATCAGTCTGAGCTTCCCATTTATGCTCAGATCAAAGAACAGATTAAGGATCAGATTTTAAACGGACAGATTTCGGAAGGGACCGTCCTTCCCTCGATCCGCAAGCTGGCCAGAGAACTGGGATGCAGCGTTATCACCACCTCCCGGGCCTACAGTGACCTGGAGGCAGAAGGCTTTATTGCCTCCGCCCAGGGGCGGGGAAGCGTGGTTCTCTCCCAGAACAACAGTCTGCTGCGGGAACAGTACCTGAAGCGGATTGAAGAGGACCTGTCAGGAGCTATACGCACAGCCCGCCTCATAGATCTCTCAGAGGAGGAGCTGCTTGCCATGGCAAAAACACTGTGGGAGACACAGTAAGCAGCGGAAACCTGCCGTAAAATCTGCCGAATCAAAAAGGAGACAGCCATGAATCTATTAGAAGTGGAACATATCTCAAAACAGTATGCCAATTTTACACTGGAGGACATCAGCTTTTCTCTGCCTGCCGGCTATATCATGGGGTATATCGGGCAGAATGGGGCCGGCAAAACTACCACCCTGAACATCATCACCCATCTGGTTCGCGCCGTCGGAAACGTTAGTATCGACGGAATACGATATGAAAAGGATCCCATCCGCTACGCTCAGCGCATCGGGTATGTGGGAGATTCCTCCTATTTTCCCGAAACCATGACCGTAGGAGATGTCCGCTCTGTTTTAAAGGATTTTTATCCCAGCTTTCGTCCGGCGGACTTTGATGGCTGGGTCGAGAAATGGAAGCTTCCTCTGAAAGATAAAATCAAAACCTTCTCCCGGGGCACCAAAGTGAAGCTGATGTTCGCCTCCGTACTCTCCCGGGATACCAGGCTGCTGATCCTGGATGAAGCTACCAACGGGCTGGATCCTATGATGCGCAAAGAAGTGCTGGCGCTGCTGCAGGATTATATCAGCGACGGCACCCGCAGCGTTCTCTTCTCCACCCACATTCTGGCGGATCTGGAACAGATTGCCGACTATATCTTTTTCATCGATCATGGCAAAAAGATTTTCTGGGGCGCGAAAGAAGATCTGACCGACAGCTATCTGCTGGTAAAAGGCGGCAGAGAAGATCTGAGCGCCAGACTGCGTCCTGCTCTGCTGGGGATAGAGAAAAACGATTTCGGCTTTGAAGCCCTCTATGACGTAAAAAGCGGCATAACCCTTCCCGCCGGCATAGCGGCGGAAAAGCCTTCCATTGACCAGATCGTGGTTCATTTGATCGAAGATATGCGATATTAAAATCGAGGTGAAAAGTATGCGAGTATTAAAATTTGCAAAAATCGATATTCTGCTGTGCAAATCCTACATGTGGATTCTGCTGTTCCCCGTTCTGGTTCTGGCCATTGTCATTCTGGAACCTGACATGAATTCTCTGTACGGTACCATCTACTGCCTGTTCGGGGGACTGGTGCTCTCCTCTCTCCCCTTTACCCTGCACGATCCCCGGCAGACCGGCGGATTTACCAGACTGCTGCCTGCCAGGCAGGGAGATGATATAAAGGGACATTTTCTGTTCTCTTTCCTGTTTCTGCTGCTGTTTCTCATTCTGTCTCTGCCTGCCGCAGGGCTGGGCGGACTGTTCAAGGGCGAGACGGCGGCTCTGCTTTCCCCCGCCCTGTATATGGTTCTGTTTTCCTTTACCCTGCTTTTTGCAGCCCTTCAGAATCTTCTGTTCTGCATTCTGCACGCCAACAGCCAGCAGGCCCAGCAGCTGATCCGCATGGCTCCTCCTTTCCTGTTTTTCTTTGGAGGCGTCTCCCTGCTGCAGCGCTTTCCTGATATCTTTACAGTGCTGGATATCCTGTTTACACCGGCAGGAAGCTGTCTCTGCCTGCTGGCAGGCCTGGTTCTGTTTGTTCTGGCCGCAGAACTGGGTGCATTCTTTGTCTCCAGGCAGGAGGGATGACAGCAGGCCGGGCGTGATACTTCTTTTTCGCCAAGGTGGAAAACTCTGATGAAAACAGTTATAATAGAAGCAGCTTCACTGTTTTTTGGAGGTATCCCCATGAGCATCCGGACTTTAGAGGAAACATTCTGGGCTCTGGCCCAGAGCAAGCCCCATACCCGGCAGCAATTTTTCCAGTCTGCCAAACCGATCGCCTTCCCCAAGGGCTCTCTCTGTATTCGGGCAAAGGAAAAAAATCCCTGGATTTACTTTATATTAAGCGGAAAGGTCTGCGTCTATAACCTGACCAAATGCGGAAAACGGAAAATCCTCTTTGTGCTGGGGCCCGACCACATCGCCAACGAAACGCTGATGGAGGATACAGGCACCATATTCTGTGAAACGATTGAAGCCTGCCGTTTTCTTGCTATCCGTCAGGAAAAACTGGCGGAGCTGATGCAGCAGGATTTTGGCTTTACTCAGGTTCTGTTCCGCTACCAGGAACGGAAAATATGGAGGCTGGAGCATCAGCTGAAAAATACCATGGGAAGCATTTACCTGGAACGAAAACTGGCCTCCAAGCTCTGGAAGCTGGGGCGGGATTTCGGCACCGATACGTCCCAGGGCCTTCGCATCAATATCAGCCTGAGCATTACTTTTCTGGCCGACCTGCTGGGCGCTCCCCGGGAAACCACATCCCGGGTATGCCGTAAGCTGGCCGAGGCCGGGCTGATCCGTATGGAAAAGAAAACCATCTGGCTTCCTGATCCCCAGCGGATTGTTCTCTTTTATAAAACCGGCGTACTGAAATCTGCTGTTCCGTGATTTTTATCACGGAACATTTTTTATTTTCCCCCTATACTGATTTTAGCAAAACAAAGGAGGAATTCTATGGGCTATCAAATATCCCGGGCTGCTGCGGATGCTTTCTTTGGACGGCTGCAAAGTCAGTTCTGCATCTACGCCCCCAGAGTCTATGAAAGAGACGGCTGTTTTTCCGACACAGACGTAATCCGCTATGGGGAGGTTCATTCCCTGGATGAAATCGAATGGAACCGCCGGTCAGATTATTCTTTTAAAGAAATCCTGTTTCCCGTCAGAGAAACTCTGTTCTACTTCACAGAAGAGGAAACTTCTGTTCCATCCGGAAACGAAAAAAAGCTTCTTATTTTTCTGCGAAGCTGTGATCTTTACGCATTGAAACGTCTGGATGCGATTTATCTCCAGAACGGTCCAGAAGATTTCTATTACAGACGCCGCCGGGACAACGCCCGCTTTGTTCTCATGGGCTGCCCGGAAAGCTGCGGCACCGGCTTCTGTGTCAGTATGGGAACCAGCCGCGCGGAGGATTATGATTTATATCTGAAAATCACGCAGGACTCTGTCCTGGCGGACTGCCCCAACGGGGAACTGGAAGCGATTCTGTTAGCACAGGGGAATGCAGAACAGCTTCATGTGGTTCCCGATTCCCCGGCTTCAAATCCTGAAAAAGTCACTCTGCCTGCCAATCTTTCTGTCAGCAGCTTTTCCAGTCCTCTCTGGGAGGAATACGGAAACCGCTGCATCGGCTGCGGCCGCTGCAATTTTGTCTGTCCCACCTGCACCTGTTTTACCATGCAGGACATTCACTATCAGGACAACGGAAAAGTGGGCGAACGCCGCAGAGTCTGGGCTTCCTGCCAGGTAGACGGCTTTACGGACATTGCCGGAGGCGGCAGTTTCCGGAAAAAACAGAGTGAGAGGATGCGCTTCAAGGTCATGCACAAAATTTATGATTTTCAGAAAAGATTCGGCTACCCTATGTGTGTGGGGTGCGGCCGGTGCGATTCCGTCTGTCCGGAATACATTTCCTACGTCAACCTGATCAACCGCTTAGAAAAGGAGGAAGCCTGAATGGAAAACCCTTATATTCCCTTCTCATCCCGAATCCAGGATGTAATCCGGCACACGGATATTGAATATACTTTCCGTATGTCCTACAAAGGCGATGTAAAACCAGGCCAGTTTTTTGAGGTTTCTATACCCAAATACGGAGAAGCCCCCATCTCTGTCAGCGGCATCGGACCGGATACCGTCGATCTGACTATCCGCCGGGTGGGAACGGTTACCAATCAGATTTTTGAGCATTATGAGGGACATTCTCTGCTGATGCGGGGACCTTACGGAAATGGCTTTGACATTGATCTGTTTCGCGGAAAAGAACTGGTGATTGTAGCCGGCGGAACCGGTCTCTCTCCTGTAAAAGGCATCGTAGACTATTTTTCTGAACATCCGGAAGAATGCGAAAGCCTCACACTGATTGCCGGCTTTAAATCCCCCAAAGATGTTTTGTTCCGTCAGGATTTTGAAAAATGGCGTTCTTCTTTAAAAGTCATTCAGACTGTGGATACCGCCTCGGAAGGTTATGAAGGACCTGTGGGCCTGGTAACCGGCTTTATACCGGACCTTCCCATTCAGGATGTGTCCCAGTGTGTCTTCATTACAGTGGGGCCGCCGGTTATGATCAAGTTTACGATTCTGGAAATTTTAAAGAGGGGGGTTCCGGAGGAAAATATCTGGATTTCCCATGAACGGAAAATGTGCTGCGGCCTTGGAAAATGCGGCCACTGCAAGATCAACGATACCTACATCTGCCTGGACGGGCCGGTGTTCCACTACTCTGAGAGCAAAGATCTGATTGATTAGGAGGCCGGGTTATGGGATTAGATATTAATATAAAAAAAGCAAAGAAAAACGCATTCCGCATCAGCAAGGAGAGAGGCATTGGCGCTTCCCGGATCCGGGTACCCGGCGGATACCTGAAAGCGGAAATTCTGGGAATGGTGCAGGAAATTGCAGAAAAGTACGGAAACGGCATCGTTCATCTCACCACCCGTCAAGGTTTCGAGATCGAAGGCATCCGATTGGAAGATATGGACAAAATCAACGAGATGCTGCAGCCCATCATCGAACTGCTGGACATTAACCAGACTGAAAAGGGAACCGGTTATCCTGCCTCCGGTACCCGCAATATCACAGCCTGTATCGGCAACAACGTCTGTCCTTTTGCCAATTACAACACAGCCGAATTTGCCAAACGGGTGGAAAAAGAAGTTTTCCCCAATGATCTTCATTTTAAAATTGCCTTTACCGGCTGTTCCAACGACTGCGCAAAGGTGCGGATGCATGATTTCGGGATCATCGGCATGACTATGCCCCAGTATGATCCCAGCCGCTGTGTCAGCTGCCAAGCCTGCATTAAAGGCTGCCGGAGTCTCTCGGTAGATGCCCTGCGCATGGAAAACTACAGTATTGTCCGGGATGAGGAAAAATGTATCGGCTGCGGCGTATGCATCACCAAATGCCCCAACCGGGCCCTCACCCGAAGCAAAAAGAAATATTATAAGCTTACCATTATGGGCCGGACAGGCAAAAAGAATCCCCGGCTGGGAGAAGATTTCCTGATCTGGACCGATGAAGACACTATTGTGAAAATTATTCTCAATACCTACCGTTTTGTAAAGCAGTACATTGACCCCAATGCCCCCGGCGGCAAAGAGCATATCGGCTATATCATTGACCGGGTAGGCTTTGAGGAATACAAAAAATGGGCTCTGGAAGGGGTAGAACTGCTGCCGGAAACCAAAATCAGGGACTGCATCTACTGGAGCAATGGGATCCGTTTTGACAGACCCTGAAATCAGCCCGGCATTTTACAGGGGATGGAGGCCCTGCTGGAATATCACGGCAAATATATGCCGGTCTAGCGGATAATTTTGTAATCCTGGTCTTCCAGAATCAGCAGGGCCTTTTCCAGATCGTCCTCTTTCACCAGTACATAATCGGTGTTGTAGGTTCCCACCGCCAGCAGGCTGATCTTATTTCCGGCAAGGATCCCTGTCAGTTCTGCCAGCACGCCCACCAACGAAAAATCCATCTGCCCCTGCAGCCGGAACCCTCTCCAGCCGTCGCTTCTGGAAATGGTTTCCGCAGGGGCATGTTTGGTGCTGCAGATCAGAGAAATCTCCTCATCTGTTTTTCCCACAAAACAGTATTTATCTGTAAAATCAATTTTGTCCAGGCTGTCCACCTTGCAGACGGTAAACGGCCGTCCGATTACCTTGATTTTCATGCATTCACTTCCTTCTCATTTTTATAAATATATTCTTCCACTGCTTTTATAAAAGCTTCTGCATGTTCAAGCTGTACCGCCAAATCTTCTTTTGCCCGTTCCAGTCTGTATACGCACAATGTCTTTTGGTTAGGCTGCATAAACCACAACTCCTTCCTTGTCTACATTCTTATAAAAAGGAGAAATAGTCCGCCATTCCATGTATTCCTGATATTTTACATCAATAATAGAAAATACTCTCAAATATTTTAATGCCAGATCTGTTGAAACATCGCCAAGTTTTTCCTCATATCGCCTTAATTCTTCATCCGTACCCTCTATCAGGACCATAATATCCACATCTGAATCCTTCGTCTGGGTGCCTCTGGCAACTGAACCATACAAGATCACAGCCCGCAGCCGTTCTCCATATACATTGCGAAGAAGTTCCGCTATTTCCTGTAAAATTTTTTTTAAATTTTCGTCTTTAACTTTTTCCACAGAAACAGCCTCCTTTATAAGGGAGTTCTTTTATCATTTTCAGTATAGCACAGAAAATTCCACTTATCTATCTAAAAGTACAGCGTCGGTGTACCAAAGAACAATACGGTCAAAAATCATTTTAAAAAAATACTCCCGACAGCCGGCTGTACAATCTGTAAAGCCAAAGCTGTCTGGAGTATCTTTATCTCAATGGAACTTTTCTCCGCTGTCTGTTATGCCTCGGAAAACTGATCCTTGCCCACGCCGCAGAGGGGGCACTCAAAATCATCGGGAAGATCTTCCCATTTTGTTCCGGGCGCAATGCCGCCGTCCGGATAACCGGCTTCTTCGTCATATTCCCAGCCGCATACATCGCATACATATTTCATAGACTTGTCCTCCTTACTGAATCTTTTCAAAATCTTCGGCGCCGTGTTTGCACAGCGGGCAGATAAAGTCGGGGGGAAGCACTTCTCCCTCATATACATAACCGCAGATCTTGCAGACATATCCCACTTTCTTCTCATCGGTGGGCTGGGGCTTCGGCTTAATGTGGTCGAAGTAATACTGATAAGTTACGCTGGGCGTATCGGACAGAATTCTGGCCTCGGTCACCTCCGCCACAAACAGCGTATGGGTGCCGTAATCCTTCATCTCCACAACCTTGCCGGAAATCACCGCATTGGACACGCCGGTAATGTAGTACAGGCCGTTGGCGGAACGCTCCGCTCCCTGGTAATCTGCGAATTTATCCACGTCTCTGCCGCTCTGGAAGCCAAAATGCTGGAATACAGAGAAGGGTACGTCCGTAGACAGCACAGATACATTAAACAGGCCGGTCTTCTTAATCATATCGTGGGTTGCGTTGGCCTTGTTCACCGCAATGGCAATCCGGTTGGGATTCTCGGTGATCTGGGTCGTGGTGTTGATGATGCAGCCGTTATCCTTATCCCCGTCTTTGGCGGTCAGCACAAACAGGCCGTAGGACAGCTTGAACATGGCGTTCTTGTCCACCTCGCCGGGCGCCACATGGCTTACCTGGGTGGTGAAGGGCATGGTGGCCACGATCTCTTTTACCATCTGATCGATTACTGCCAGCTGATCCTTCTTCACTGCGGATTTCACAGTCAGAGAGGTATCGATAAAGGTTATATTTTTGCAGCCGGAGAGGATCTCCCGCATCAGGCCGCCGCTGGTGGGCGCCCAGGATCCGTTCTCAACCAAGGCTACTGTCCGGTTCTGGATATTGTGGGCTGCCAGGTCATGAAGCAGAGCCTCCATGGTCACAAAAATGCCCGCATTGTAGGTGGTAGCCGCAAATACCAGATGGCTGTACTTAAAGCAGGCCGCGATAATGTCGGACGCAGGGGTCACAGACACATCAAACATCACTGTCTTCACGCCAGCCTCCCGCAGTCTGATAGCCAGCAGCTCCGCCGCGTTCTCCGTGTGGCCGTATACGGAAGCGTAAGCAATCACCACGCCGTTTTCCTCAGGCGTATAGCTGCTCCAGTGGAGATATTTGCTGATGAAATCTCCATGGCCCTTTCTCCACACAAAGCCGTGAAGCGGGCAGATCATAGCGATATCCAGGGCGGAGGCTTTCTTCAGGATCGCCTGTACCTGGGTGCCGTACTTTCCAACAATGTTGGTGTAATATCTTCTGGCCTCGTCCAGATAGTCTCTCCAGAAGTCTACTTCATCCGCGAACAGAGCTCCGTTCAGGGCTCCGAAGGTTCCGAAAGCATCCGCGGAAAACAGGATCTTGTCGGTGGTATCATAGGAAACCATAACCTCCGGCCAATGTACCATGGGAGCCATCACAAATACCAGGTTGTGTTTGCCTGTGGAGAAGGTATCTCCCTCATTCATCAGGATCGCTCTGGAATCCACATCAAAATCAAAGAACTGCTTCATCATGGCTGCAATCTTGGCATTGCAGATGATCTTAATGTCCGGATAACGGCGCACAATGCCGTCCAGAGTGGCGGAATGGTCTGGCTCCATGTGATGCACCACAATGTAATCCAGCTTTCTCTCGCCCAGCACTGCCTCCACATTCTCAAAGAATGTCTCGGAAACTGCCTTGTCCACCGTATCAAACAGCACGGTCTTCTCATCCAGCAGCAGGTAGGAGTTGTAGGATACTCCGTCGGGCACAGAGTAAACTCCCTCAAACATAGCCAGTCTTCTGTCGTTGGCGCCGACCCAGTACAGGTCTTCTTTTACTTTTCTATAGCAATACATAATGTACCTCCTTATCCTCCTCATTATATCATTGCCTGTGTTTTGCGTCCATGTTTTTTTGCCCCGCGAACCCGGTTCCCGGGCCTACAGCGCAAGTTCCCATTCCCTCTCATCCGCCGTACTGCACACCACGGTAGAGTAGTCCTTTCTGCAGGGCAGCAATTCAAAGCGGCGGACCACACTGCCGTCTTCCCAGAAGTGCATGGGAAAGGCGTACCGCACCCGGCAGCTTCGCAGAAACCAGTCCATCCCTTTGTAAAAATATTCTCCCTGCCTGTCATCCAGAGGCAGAAAAGCCAGATCGATCCGACGGCCTGCAATCCGGGCAATCTCCCGTTTAAAATTAGCCGTCATATTTCCCAGCCAGCCTTTATCTTCCCCTTTCCACAGCCACCAGTTCAGGTCGCCGGCATGATAAAGCACCGTTTCGTTCACCGTCACCAGAAAGGCCACTCCCTCGTCTGTGGATTTCAGCGTCTCCACCGTTCCAAGGCCCGGCACCCGGTAATTTTCCCGGGGCTTAAGGGAACGTATTTTCCCTTCATCCTCCCGGCCAATCCCCCATCTTTCCATGTGGGCGGGCGTCAGCCGGATATCGTGGGAAAGGAAAAATGTTACCTGTCCGTACTTTTCCGTAAGTCTGAAAATCGCCGGATTAAAGTGATCCCCGTGCCTGTGGCTGACAAACACATACAGCGGCTTGTCCGCCGGAAGTTCCGGCAGGGAGCCGATATAATAGTCAAACAGCAGCAGCGCCTCCGGCAGTTCCGCCAGAAAACCGCTGTGTCCCAGATATGTCACCTTCACCATGGCAGGTTCCTCCGGTTCAGACAGCTGTCTGCCTTTCTGGGGCAGACATTTCTACAGAAACAAAGTTAAGATTGATAACTGCTATCAATATACCTTTTATTTCCTTTAATGTCAATACTTTTTGTTAAAAAAATATCAAAAATTTCTTTTGTTATAACTGATTTGAAACCCGGTTTTCTTCCCGTATACAATGTTTCTGAAAATCCGCCGCATTCTGCAGGGTGGTACGGCTGATCGCCGTCAGAGCCTCCCGGGTGAGGAACCCCTGATGGGAGGTGACAATCACATTGGGAAAAGACAGGAGCCTGCCTACCACACAGTTTTCCAGAATGACATCCTCCCGGTTTTCAAACACATTTTTGCCCTCCTCCTCATATACATCCAGCCCTACTCCAAAAAACTTTCTGGCCTGAATGCCGGCAATCAGATCCTCCGTATCGATCAGGGCGCCCCGGGAGGTATTAATTAAAATCACCTGATCTTTCATCTTTGCGATCGTATCCCGGTTAATCATGTGATAGTTGTCATCCGTCAGAGGACAGTGCAGGGAAATCAGGTCGCTCTCCTCCAGGACCTGCTCAAAATCCCGGTATTCCACAAAATCCAGCTCCGGGTTCTCATAGCAGTCATAGGCCATCACCTTCATGCCGAAGCCTCTGCAGATCCGGCACATGGCAGCCCCGATCTTTCCGGTTCCGATGATGCCTGCCGTTTTCCCGCAGAGATTCATGCCGGTCAGTCCCACCAGGCTGAAATTGTTCTCCCGGACCTTAATATAGCTTTTATGAAGCCGCCGGCATACAGCCAGCGTGAGAGCCATGGCATGTTCCGCCACTGCTTCCGGGGAATAGCCGGGCACCCGCAGCACCGTAATGTTCCGTCTCTCTGCCGCGGCAAGATCCACATTGTTAAAGCCCGCGCTCCGCATCAGCAGCAGCTCCGCCCCGCAGTCTGCCAGGATATTTACCGTATCTTCCCCGATCCTGGAATTGACAAAAGCGCAGACCGCCTCATACCCGGCAGCCAGCTTCGCCGTCTTCCGGTTCAGATCCGTCTCCAGAAAATCTATCTCGATCCCGGGAAAATCTTTCCGTTCATGCTCAAAAGATACCTGGTCATATTTTTTTGTATCATAAAATAAAATTTTCATTCCGCCTGCCTCCATCTGTTCAGTTTCTGTCCTGAATAGTATGGAAAAAAGAGCCGGGAATTATGTGTCATTCCCGACTCTTCCATGACGGCGGTTATTCCGCCTTACTTCTCGCTTTTCTCTTCCTTCATCGGAGAGTTCTCATCTCCCATCAGCTCCACCACGGCTTCCACGATCTTATGCTTTTCCACGGATTTCACATGGATCCGCATACCATAGGCATCGCATACAAACTGGCTGCCGTCCTCCGGGATCCGGTCGATAATGCTGTAGATCAGGCCGTTAAAGGTATCAAAATCATCCTGTTCCTCCGGCAGGGTGATTTTCAGCTGCTCCACCACATCGTCAATCTCCGCGTCCCCTCTGATCCGCCAGATATTGGGGGCCAGCTTCTGGATTTTTTCCGTCACATCCTCGTTTTCTTCGTACAGGTCTCCCACCAGGGCCTCCACCAGGTCGTGGAGCGTCACAATACCGGACATCTCGCCATACTCATCCAGGAGTACGGCAAAGTAGTTTCTGGTCTGCTTCATGCGCTCAAACAGCTTGGCTGCCTTAATATTCTCCGGAATAAAGAAGGCAGGCTCCACCGCTTTTTCAAATATACTTTCCTTGGTCACCTCTTCCAGGCGGAAGTAGTCCTTGGTATCCAGGATACCCACAATATTCTCCTTGCTGTCCTTATAGACCGGATAATAGCTGTGGCGGTTTTTGAAGATGCTTTCCTTCCACTCCTCCAGGCTGTCGTCCGCGTCCAGCACCACCACATCGGACCGGTGGGTGCAGATCTCATCCGCAGAGATATCGTTGAACTCAAATACATTCTGGATGAACTCATTTTCCTGGGTGTCAATGACGCCCTGCTCATTTCCCTCCATCAGCATCATCTGAATTTCTTCTTTGGTCACCTGGTCGTCATCCTCCGTGGGATCCATGCCAAACAGTTTCAGAATCAGATTAGTGGAAACCGTCAGCAGAGATACCAGGGGCGAGAACAGCTTTGCCACCCCGTACAGCGTAGGCGCCAGGCCCAGAGACAGGGACTCTGAGTTTTTCATGGCGAACCGCTTGGGTACCAGCTCACCGAACACAATGCTGATATAGGACAGAACAATGGTCACAACCAGCACGGCTACAGAATTCAGCACGCTGCGGGGAACCGGAATGCCCGTTTTCATCAGCGCGTCAGCGATCAGCCCCGCGAAATTATCGGAGGCGAACGCACTGTTCAGAAAGCCGGACAGGGTGATGGCCACCTGTATGGTCGCCAGAAAACGGGAAGGCTGTTCTGTGAGAGCCGCCAGTTTTTTCGCTCTTTTATTTCCGTTCTCCACCAGATGCTTCAGCTTTGTCTCATTCATGGAAATAACCGCAATCTCCGCGCAGGCGAACACTGCGTTTAAAAAAGTGAATACAATTATCAGAACAATAGATCCTATCATAATACTGTCTTTAAACTCCTCTATACCTTTCATACTTTTATCAAATCACCGTCAGACAAGCGCCTTAAAAAAACGTAAAAAGACACACCCTGCGGGCCATCGCCCGCCGGCTGTGTCCTTATCTATTCATTCTAACTGCGCAAATAAGCTTGTCATCGTAGTGTGATCTTCATCCGAGTCGCCGTCCACGCAATCTTCACATCCTTTCTATCGTCTATATAAATACCACAATTCCGCGTTTGTGTCAACTGTGCCGAACTGCGGTTCCCTGTTCGTCTGTTTAAAAAAGATTATGTCCGTACTCCAGTATCTGCAGCTTAAGATTATTCTGCGTGTTCAGACCCGTCAGCTGATTGTAATCGCATACCAGCGCGATCAGCTCCGGGTTGCGGCTTACATCCAGCTGCGTCAGCTGGTTATCGCTGCAGTACAGCTCTGTCAGTTTTGTATTTTGGGTTAAATCGATCTGGGAAACCCGGTTGCTGTTAAATGTCAGAATACGCAGGTTGGGGTTAAACCGGATGTCCAGCTCCCGAATCATGTTTTCATCGCACATAAGTTTCTCTAAATTGGGGAAATACTCGATCCCCTTCATGGAACTGATATCATGATATTTATCAACAAGTATTTCCGTTACGGCATTTCTTTCCTCTTCCGACAGATATCCGTCCCCGTTGGCATCGTATCGCTGGAGAATATAGGTGCGCAGAGTCCCATCCGGCACAATGGCGGCAGCTCCCACAGGTTCTGTCCAGGCGCCCGAGAGCAGCTGGTCATAGATCGTACTGTAGCCGTCTCCCTGAGGCCAGTTGCACAGGTACCAGGATGTAACCGCTTCCGCGTCATCAAAGCGGGCTTCCAGATAAAACGTATCTCCGTTCTGCCAGGAATAATAATACCAGCAGCCCTCCGTTTTATACCCGGATACCCATCCGCTTCCCAGCAGTCTGTCGTCCAGGTTAAGGATGCTGTCTCCTGTATAAATTCCGTACAGAGAGACCTGATTGCTTCCATTATTTTCCATGCTGAACATGCTTTTTCCGTTTCCCTGATTCCACGCCAGCATAAAATCTCCTGCCCTGTACGTAACGAACCCGGCGCCCAAATACTGCCAGTCATCCGAGGAAGTCATCCCGAGAGCATCCACCAGGGAGGTATACGTCTGAAAATACGCGGAAATCTCTGTCGGTCCTTCTGCCGGCGCCGGTTCCTCTGTCTGCGCCACAGAATCCAGGGCAGCCTCATAGGCCGCCGCCTCCTGTGTCTGAAACGCCGCCGTCCCCGCTGTCCCCAGCAGAAATGACAGAAACAGTATGCAGGACTTCTTCACGTTTCTCTCCTCCCTTCTTTCTCAGCCCTCTTCCGCCAGCTCCTCAATCACCTGCCAGATCTCATCGCGGCCCTGCTTGGTCTGGGCGGAGAAGGGCAGCACCATGGTCCCCGGCTTTACCTGCAGGGTGTCCCGGATCAGTTTGATCTGCTTTGGCACCTGGCTACGCTTGATCTTATCCAGTTTGGTGGCAATGATGATGGGGTCAAATCCGTTATGGCAGATCCAGTCGTACATCATCTTATCGTTTTCCCCGGGGGCATGCCGGATGTCTACCAGCAGAAATACAGCCCGCAGCTGGCCGGAGCCGTGAAGGTAGCGCTCGATCAGCTTCCCCCACTGCTGCTTGGCCTCCACCGATACTTTTGCGTATCCGTATCCCGGCAGATCCACCAGATACAACTCGTTATTGATATGGTAAAAATTAATGGTCTGGGTTTTTCCCGGCTGGGAGCTGGTTCTGGCCAGGCTCTTCCGGTTCAGCAGCCCGTTGATCAGGGAAGATTTCCCCACATTGGATTTTCCGGCAAAAGCCACCTCCATCTGGGTGTTCGCCGGGAGCTTGCTGGTGATGCCGCATACCGTCTCCAGTTCCGCCTGCTTAATTACCATTTTTTTCTCCCTTTCTCTCAGGCAAACGCCGCCTTTACCACATCTTCCATGGTTCTGGCGTACAGGATCTTCAGTCCGCCTGTAATCTCTTCTGAAAGTTCCTCCACATCAGGCCGGTTTTCTGCCGGTACGATCACCGCCGACATGCCTGCCGTCTTTGCCGCCAGCAGCTTTTCCTTCAGCCCTCCGATGGGAAGCACCCGGCCCCGCAGGGTAATCTCCCCGGTCATGGCCACATCCGCCCGCACCGGTTTTCCCGTGACGGCGGAGAGCATGGCCGTGGCCATGGTAATGCCGGCGGAAGGGCCGTCCTTGGGCACCGCTCCCTCCGGAATGTGGATATGAATATCGTGTTTCTGGAAAAAGTCTTCCGGAATCCCATACTGTCCGCTGACAGAACGGATATAGCTGATGCCTGCCTGGGCAGATTCCTTCATCACATCTCCCAGCTGACCGGTCAGCAGAAACTCGCCCTTGCCGGGCATCAAATTCACCTCAATCTGCAGGGTGTCTCCGCCCACACTGGTCCAGGCCAGCCCCCGCACAATGCCTATCTCGTCCCGGTCATTCATCCGGTGCACGGTATACTTTTCTCTGCCCAGGTACGCTTCCAGATTTCCCGTCTTTACCTTCACAGCCGTTTTCCCGTCCTCCAGGATCTCTCTGGCTGTCTTGCGGCAGATCTCTCCCAGCCGGCGCTCCAGCTGGCGCACCCCCGCTTCCCGGGTATAGCCGGAAATGATCCGCTCCATGGCTCCCTTTGTGACAGAAAGCTGTTCATCCTTCAGGCCATGGTGCTCTCTCTGCTTTTTCAGCAGATGCTCCCTGGCAATATGCAGCTTCTCATTTTCCGTATAACTGCTCACCTCAATGACTTCCATCCGATCCAGCAGAGGCCTGGGGATCGTATGCAGGTCATTGGCCGTGGCGATAAAGAGAACCTGGGACAGATCCACCGGAAGCTCCACATAGTGGTCCCGGAACTTGTAATTCTGCTCCGAATCCAGCACCTCCAGCAGCGCTGAGGAGGTATCCCCCTTGTAATCGCTGCTCACCTTGTCTATCTCATCCAGCAGCATCAGCGGGTTTTTCACTCCCGCCTGCCGCAGGCCGTTTACGATTCTTCCGGGCATGGCGCCGATATAGGTTCTTCTGTGTCCTCTGATCTCCGCTTCATCCCGGACGCCTCCCAGGCAGATCCGCACATACTCTTTGTTCAGGGCCCGGGCCACAGAGCGGGCAATCGAAGTTTTTCCCGTTCCCGGCGGTCCCACCAGGCACAGGATGGGGCTGTCCCCCTTCTCCGTCAGGGAACGCACCGCCAGAAACTCCAGCACCCTCTCCTTCACCTTCTCCAGGCCGTAATGGTCCTCATCCAGCACTTTTCTCGCGTTTTTCAGGTCCGTATTGTCCCGGGACATCTTATCCCAGGGAAGCTCCAGAAGCGTTTCGATATACCCCCGCAGTATCGAACTCTCCGCGGAATTATTCATCATGCCCCGGAACCGGTCAATTTCTTTTTCAATCTTTTCTTTTATCTCCCGGGAAGCCGTAATCTCCTTCAGCTGCTGCCGGTAGTGATCCGCGTCGGTCAGCGGCGAACTGTCCCCCAGCTCTTCCTGGATCACCTTCATCTGCTCCCGGAGGATATATTCCTTCTGGTTTTTGTCAATCCGCTCCTTCACCCGCTTCTGGATATCATTCTTAATCCGCATGATCTCCAGCTCGTTGCCGATGATTTCGCACACGGTTTCATAGCGGCTCCCCAGATCCACCGCTTCCAGGATCCTCTGCTTGTCCTCATAGTACAGAGGCAGATTGATGGCAATCTGATCCACCAGTTTTTCCAGGTCGTGGATCTCCAGTATCTGTCTGGTCAGTTCTTTCCCTACCTTGGGATTTTCCGCGCAGTAGGCCGCGAAAATATCCCGCAGCGCCCGGGTCATGGCCACTGCGTCCACTTCCCGGATGGCCGCCTGGTCACGGCGGGGATATACGGCCACCTCCGCTTTCAGATAGCCGCCGTCCTCATCCAGATCCACCAGCTCCGCCCGCTCCAGGCCTTCCACCATCACCCGGATAATATCTTTGGGAAGCTTGGCCAGATTTTTAATCACCGCCACAGTTCCCACCCGGTACAGATCCCCGAAACCGGGCTCTGCCACATCCGGATTCTGCTGCGTAATCAGGTAGATTTTCTGATCCGCCATCATGGCTGTCTCCAGGGCTTTAACGGATTTGGGCCTGCTGATGTCAAAATGAACAATCATGGAGGGCAGAACCGTCATCCCCCGCAGCGCGATGGCCGGCATATTTTTTATCGTTTCACTCATATATTTTACGCTGTCTCTTCTATCATGTCCTGGCCGTCCTGCTTGTCCTGAACGGCTTTGTCTTCACCGTGGTCCAGAACCGGCTCTCCGGTTCCGTCAATCACATCTTTCGTTACCAGGCATCCCCGGATCGTCTCATCGGAAGGGATGGTAAACATCAGATCCCGCATGGATTTTTCGATAATGGCCCGCAGTCCTCTGGCTCCGGTTTTCCTCTCGATGGTCCGGTCCGCAATCTCTTCCACTGCCGCCTCATCAAACTGCAGATCCACCCCGTCCAGCTCAAAAAGCTTCTGGTACTGGCGGATAATGGCATTCTTGGGCTCCTTCAGAATCCGGATCAGGGCTGTCCGGTCCAGCTCATCCAGGGAAACCACCACCGGCACACGGCCGATAAACTCCGGAATCATGCCGTATTTGATAAAGTCCTGGGGCAGCACCTGCCGCAGCAGTTCTCCCACATTTGTCTCCCGCTTGCTGGTAATCTCAGCCATAAATCCCATGGAGCGGGTATCCACCCGGCGCTCGATGATCTTATCCAGTCCCTCAAACGCGCCGCCGCAGATAAACAGAATATTGGTTGTGTCAATCTGCAGCAGTTCCTGATGGGGATGCTTGCGTCCGCCCTGGGGCGGCACGGAAGCCACCGTTCCCTCCAGGATTTTCAGCAGGGCCTGCTGCACGCCCTCGCCGGATACATCCCGGGTAATGGAAACATTTTCAGATTTTCTGGTAATCTTGTCAATCTCGTCTATATAGATAATGCCGTGCTCGGCACGCTTAATGTCATAGTCCGCGGCCTGGATGATCTTCAGGAGAATGTTCTCCACATCCTCTCCCACATAACCCGCCTCCGTCAGGGACGTAGCGTCCGCGATGGCAAAGGGCACATTCAGAATCTTGGCCAGCGTCTGGGCCAGAAAGGTCTTTCCTGAACCGGTGGGTCCCAGCATCAGGATATTGCTTTTCTGTACCTCCACATCGTCCTTCCGGTCCTTTTCACCGGAAAGAATTCTTTTATAATGATTATATACTGCCACGGAGAGGCTCTTTTTCGCGTCGTCCTGGCCGATCACATACTCATCCAGAAACGCCTTGATCTGAGCGGGCTTCAGCAGGTTAATGCTGGTCTCCTCCTCTTCCTCATAGGCGTCGTCCAGTTCCTCCTCGATGATCTCCGAACAGATATCGATACATTCATCGCAGATATAAACGCCTCCTGGTCCCGCAATCAGCTTTCTGACCTGGTCTTCCGTCTTGTTGCAAAAAGAGCATCTGATTTTATCTCCGATTTTTCCCGGCATTTTCTCCACCTCTTTATATTGAACTTAAAAAGCCTGTTCCTGCCAAAGAAGGGCTGCCGCAAAATATTTATTTTGCAACAGCCCCGCCCCTGTGCTTTTATCTTCTGGTCACGACCTCGTCGATCAGGCCATAGGCCTTGGCCTCCTCGGCGCTCATCCAGTGGTCTCTTTCCGTATCCGCCTCAATCACGCTCAGAGGCTGTCCCGTATTCTCCGCCAGATACTGATTCAGCTTTCTTCTGGTCTCCAGAATCTTATCCGCCACAATCTTGATATCGGACGCCTGCCCCTGGGCTCCGCCGGAAGGCTGATGAATCATCACTTCCGCATTGGGAAGGGCAAACCGCTTTCCCTTTGTTCCGCCCGCCAGCAGGAATGCGCCCATGCTGGCCGCCATGCCGATGCAGGTCGTGGAAACATCACATTTAATATAGTGCATGGTGTCATAGATCGCCCAGCCGGCAGATACCGAACCTCCCGGACTGTTGATATAAAGGTTAATATCCTTATTGGGATCCTCTGACTCCAGAAACAGCAGCTGCGCAACGATCAGGTTGGCACTCACGTCATTTACCTCTTCGCCCAGAAAGATAATCCTATCCTTCAGCAGCCTGGAATAAATATCATAGGAGCGCTCTCCTCTGCTGGTCTGCTCAATGACATAAGGTACTAAACTCATCTTGTCTCCTCCTGTTATGTTCATGTCCGCCCGCAGACAGTCCCACACACCGCCGCAGCGTGGCTCTTAAACCTCTTTCGCGGAGTCTCTTACCAGATCCACCGCCGCCTGGATCGCCAGGTCATTCTTCATCTGCTCTTTCTCGTAATCGCCCATCAGCTCTTTCAGCTTGTCAGCTTCCATCTTGTAGCTCTCGGCCATCTTGGCGATCTCCTCGTCCAGACGCTCGTCGCTGATCTCGATGTTCTCGGCCTTGGCAACCGCCTCCAGAACCAGGCTGTTCTGAATTCTCTTCAGCGCTTCCGGCTTCATCTGCTCCAGCAGCTTATCCGCGTCCATGCCGGTAAACTGCATATACTGCTGCATGGTGATACCCTGGGATTCCATCCGTCTGGTGAAATCATCCGCCATCCGTCTCACCTGCTCATCCACCATGGCATCCGGAATCTCCATCTGAGCATTCTCCACCGCCTTGGCTACCGCAGCCGTCTCTTTCTCTCTCTTGGCCGCCGCTTCCTTCTTCTCTGTCAGGTTCTTCTTAATATCCTCTCTGTACTCCGCCATGGTGTCAAACTCGGACACATCCTTGGCGAACTCATCGTCAGCCTCCGGCAGTTCCTTCACCTGGATCGCCTTTACGGTGCATTTAAATACAGCCTCCTTGCCCTTCAGATCCTCCGCGTGGTAATCCTCGGGGAAAGTCACCTTCACTTCCATCTCCTCGCCGATCTTGGCGCCGATCAGCTGATCCTCAAAGCCGGGAATAAAGCTGCCGGAACCTACCGTCAGGGGATAATCCTCCGCCTTGCCGCCCTGGAAGGGAACGCCGTCCACGGAACCGTCAAAGTCCAGCTTGATCAGGTCTCCCTTTTCTACGCCTCTGTCATCCACGTCGATGGTTCTGGAGTTGTTCTCTCTCTCCTTATCCACCTCGGCCTGAATCTCCTCGTCGGTCACCTGGATCTCGGTTTTGGGAACTTCCACTCCCTTGTACTCGCCCAGGGTCACCTCCGGTTTCAGAGCCACCTCAGCGGTAAAGATAAAGGGCTTTCCGGCCTCGATCTGGGTAATGTCAATGGTGGGACGGGACACGATGGTCTCCTCGCACTCCTTCAGCGCCTCATCATAGGCTCTGGGAATCAGAATATTGGCCGCATCCTCATAGAAAACGCCGGCGCCGTACATTTTCTCAATCATCTTCCGGGGCGCTTTTCCCTTGCGGAAGCCGGGAAGGGTGATCCGGTTCTTATCCTTCTGATATGCCTCCTGGATCGCTTTTTCAAACTCTTCCGCCGGCACCTCAATGGTCAGTTTGGCCATGTTCTTTTCCAATTTTTCCAACTGTAAACTCATTTTATCAAATTTCCTCCTTCATTTACGTTAAACCAGACCGGTCTTGCGGCCGGCCGGATAAAGTATCCCATACTTGCAGTCATTTTACTAGTATAGCACAGCCTTTTTAAAAAGGCTAGTAGAAATTTTATTTTCCGGGCGTTTCCCAGATGATCCCTCTGCCGATGCTGTCGGCTGTCTCTTTCCCTTTCAGCTGCTCCAGAATTTTCAGGGCAAAGGGGATGGCCGTTCCCATGCCTCTGCTGGTAATCACATGGCCGGATACCTCCACCGGATGAAAGGTGACCCGGGCGCCGGCAAGCTTCTCCTCAAAGCCGGGGTAGCACGCCGCCGTCTCGCCCTCCAGCAGTCCCAGTCCTCCCAGCACGCTGGGCGCGGCGCAAATGGCTGCCAGCCAGGCGCCTTTTGCCTTCGCCTCCGCCAAAAGCCCTGCCAGTTCCCGGTGTTCTCCCAGATGCAGGGTACCGGGCATTCCGCCGGGCAGCACATACACCGTGCCGTCCCCAAGATCCTGATCTTCAAACAGGCAGTCCGCCGTCACCGGGATGCCATGGCTTCCCTGCACCAGCCGGTTCCCTGTTACGGACACTGTCACAGTCTCCACCTCTCCGCGGCGCAGAATATCCACCACGGTCAGTCCCTCGATTTCCTCAAAGCCGTCTGCCAGAAACACATATACCTTTTCCATCGTCCTGCCTCCTGTTTTCCTAATCAGAATTTTTCTGTTTTTCCAGGGCTATTTTACCAGATATCCGCGGGATTTTCCATAGAAAATCCGTCAAATCCCTGTTCTTTTTCCCGAAACTGTGGTATGTTTGTCCTGCGTATTCCTGACAGGGAAAGGAGATGGTTTCATTATGGAAATCGAGAGAAAATTTTTCGTCAAAAACCTGCCTGACCGGCTGGAGGACTTCCCCTCCCGCCTGATTGAACAGGCCTATCTCTGCGTGGAGCCGGTGATCCGCGTCCGCCGGCAGGACGATGACTATTACATGACCTACAAAGGCGCCGGGCTCATGTCCCGGGAGGAGTACAATCTCCCTCTGACCCGGGAGGCCTACGAACATCTGCTTCCAAAGGCCGACGGCACCGTCATCGCCAAGCGCCGGTATGTGATCCCCCTGGAAGCTCCCTGGGAGGGCCTGTCCATTGAATTGGATCTGTTTTCCGGCTCCTGGGAAGGACTGGTCATAGCCGAGGTGGAGTTTCCCGATGAGAAAACGGCCCGGGCCTTCTGCCCGCCGGAATGGTTCGGAGAAGAGGTGACCTTCGACGGCCGCTACCACAACTCCTGGCTGAGCCGGCATACCCGGGACGATTTAAAGGGCTGAATGAGCCTGATGAAAAAAGGGAATGTTGCAAAAAAGAGTACCTATGCACCGGATGTACCGGATGCAATGGAATCTTTTTATATGTAACATTCCCTTACATTTACTGAATCTTGCTCTTAATGAATTTGTACAGTTTCTGATAGGTGGCCGCCGTGTAATGCACGCCGTCCGCTGTGGAGAAACCGTTCTTGGTCAGGTAGGAATAGCTGTTGAGATATTTGCCTCCAAAGGCGCTCTTCAGCTTCTTGTTGAATGTTTTAATCTGGGAATTTTTCACCTGGTAGCCATAGGCCGCTGCCGTACCCTCATTAACCGGATTTACGGACAGATAATAAAATTTGGCCTTGGGATATTTCTTCTGCAGGGATTTATAATAGCTGATATAGCTGTTTACATTTCCCAGGTCATTGACGCCGAAGGCGAACACCACCGTCAGTTTGGGGTTCCCCGCCAAGTAGCTCTCCACCTGGGGTCCCGCCGTCGATTTCAGCCAGCTGTATCCCATAAATACCTTGCCGATGAATTTTGTCTTGGAATCGGATACGGCGCTGTCCATCCCCACCACTCTGGAGTCTCCCACAATCAGATACTTGCCGGAGAACTTGGTGATCTTGGTCCGTTTTCCCGTGGAATCCAGCCTGTAGCCGTCCACCACGCAGTTGGTCTTTCTGGCACCGTCGCTGCCCACATAGTAGTTTCCTACCCATTTGCTGACAGCCATCACCCCGTTTTTCCCCAGGTAATAATACTTTCCGTTTGCCCGCACCCATTTATTTTCATAGCGGACGCCGTTTTTCCCGAAGTAATACCGTTTGCCCTTCTGCACCACCCAGCAGTTGGACTTCCGGGCTCCGTCAGGCCCCACGTAATAATGCTTCCCGCCGCTTGTCACCTGGCATTTGGAAGCCATCACGCCCTTGCCGTCAAAGTAGTAGTATTTTCCGTCTTTCTTTACCCACTCCTTCTCAGCACGGATCCCGTTGCTTTTCATATAATACTTCTTCTTGTTTTTCGTCACCCATTTGCCGGCGCTTACCACCCCGGAACTGTTGGCGTAGTAGGTGTTTTTCTTATACTCAAACCAGCCGGTTTCGGCGTAGCCCTTGGAGTTGAAATAATAAATCTTCCCGCCGATGGAATGCCACTTGTTTTTCGCGTACTTTCCATTCTTGTAGCGATAGCGGATCCCTTTCGAGTTTTTCACAAATTTCCCGGTGGACACCTTGTTTTCCTTCGCCTGGGCAATCATGTTTACAGCTGCCTGAGACTGCCGTGCCGGCAGTAGTACCAGAGCCGCCGCCGCTATCATAAACAGGGCCGGCCGCATGAGTTTCCGCAAAATCTTCACTGTGTCTCCTTTACATTCGTGTAATTGGTTTGTAATTTTTTTGTAATTTTTCTTAAATATACCGCAAAACACCCGGTTTGTCAATTTTTTAAACTCGATTTTCTGCGACTTTTTTCGCTTTTTCTCCCTTCTGCGGTTCTTTACGCAGCGCAAAAAAAATGATAAAATTTCTGTAACGCAGGTTGACGGAACAGCCTCCGGCAGTCCCGCCAAGGAAAGGAGAAAATTATGTATTGCAACAGGTGTGGAAATGAAATACTTCCCGGCGACAGTTTCTGCGGCAAATGCGGAAAACCGGTTCCTGCCGCCAAGGGCGGAGCAGCCAGAAAGAAAACCCCCGGTTCTTCCGGCTTCCCGGATGGCTCTGTTCCGGGGTTTGATCTTTCAGATCCTCTGGATCCCGGATTGGGTGCCGGAGACGGGTTAGACGGCTACGGAGGCGGTGCCGGCGCAGTCGGACAGAAAAAAAGGGCAGGCCATACCTCCAACCCCGGCCAGGCGCTGATCGGCATCTGGACCGGCGTAGGCTCCGCCGCCCTCATGCTGCTGTCTCTGTTTCTTCCTCTGATTTCCACAGGAAATCTGGAACAGCTCTACCGGGAACTTCTGGGCAGCAGCATGTATATAAGCGGTATGCCAAGAACCTTCAGCTACTTTAATCTGGCGCGGATGCTGATGATGCAGGGCGGCATCGGCATTGGGATGGGGATCGGCATGCTGGTGGTACAGCTGATCGCCGCGGCGGCTCTTGTGCTCTTCCTGCTGGTAGGGCTTCCCAAGCTTTCTTTCATCGGTGTGGGCATCATAGGACTTACCAGTCTGCTGCTGTGTGCTCTGGTAGCTATATTCTGCATGGCCTCCCTGGGGATTGCTTCTGTGGGATTTGGCTTTATCCTGTATCTGCTGGCTCTCACCGGGGCCATTCTGGGCGCCATCCTGGCTACCATAAACAGTTAGGCTATGAAACATAAACTGCTGTGGATCATCTGCGGAGCGGAAGTTCTGCTTATCATTATACTTTATATCTGCCTGGTTCTGCACAGTCAGCGAAAACAGGCAGCAGGAACCCTCTCCCGGTCCGCCACCACCGAGGCGTTTTCCGAAAAAGCTTCCCTGCCTGAAACCGGTGAGGAAACAGAACCTTTGCTGACCGAGACAGAGTCCCTAACGGAAACCGTCTCCCAGGCGCCTGAAACGGAAACAGAAAGAGACTCCCTTTCCGATACGGACCGGCGTGTGGAGGAAATCCTGTCAGGCATGAGTCTGGAAGAAAAAGCGGCCCAGCTCTTTATTGTGCAGCCTGAGGCGATCACCGGAGCCGATGCGGTCACCGCTGCGGGGGAGGCCACCCAAAACGCCATCTTCCGCTATCCGGTAGCCGGGTTCATTTACATGGAACCCAACCTTCAGGAGGAGGGACAGGTAAAAGACATGATCCGCCAGGTCCAGGCATGGAGCATGGAGCGGACCGGCCTTCCCATGTTTATCAGCGTGGATGAAGAAGGAGGCACCGTAACCCGGATCAGCGGAAAAAATTTTGACGTGCCCTACATTGGGGATATGGCGGATCTGGGCAGCCGGGGCGACCCGGAGGAGGCCCGGGAAACCGGCCGCGTTATGGGCGCCTATCTGCGGGATCTGGGATTTAATCTGGATTTTGCCCCTGTAGCGGATGTGCTTGACAATCCGGATAACCAGGTGGTGCGCCGGCGCTCTTTTGGCAGCGATCCCCGGCTGGTGGCCCGGATGTCTCTGGCGTTTCTGGAAGGACTGGAATCCCAGGGCGTATACGGAACCCTGAAGCACTTTCCCGGCCACGGTTCCACCTCCGGGGATACCCATGCCGGCTATGCCAGCAACAATAAAACCCTGGAAGAACTTAAAAACTGTGATCTGATTCCTTTCCGGGAGGGAATTTTGCAGGATGTGGATTTTATCATGGTGGGCCATATTTCCCTTCCCGCCGTCACAGGAGATGATACCCCGGCTTCCCTGTCGCCTCTTGTCATATCCCGTATCCTGCGGGAGGATCTGGGGCATGAGGGCATCGTCATCACCGACGCCATGAATATGGGAGCCATCGCGCAGAATTATTCCGCCTCCCAGGCAGCCGTCATGGCGCTGGAGGCAGGCGTGGATCTGATCCTGATGCCTTCTGATTTCCACAGCGCCTACGAGGGGGTGCTGGAAGCCGTAAGGCAGGGACGTCTCACGGAACAGCGAATCGATGAATCCCTCCGCCGTATCCTGAAAGTGAAGCTGTCCCTTTCAGATGACGGAAATTCAGACAGATAAAGGAGATTGTACTATGGATATTTTTGATGAAATGGGGAAAAGACTGGGAAATGTGGGCCAGCGGACAAAGGACGCGGCTGAATCCGCCCGGCTGAACAGCCTGGTCAGCGAACAGGAAAAGAAAATTAAAACGATCTGCCAGGAATTGGGAAAACTGTATCTTTCCCTCCACGGTCCGGAGGACTGTGAGCCGGCTCTGGCAGACTATGTAAAGGAAGCCGGTGAATGCTATCAGAAAATCGCGGATCTACGGGAAAAAATCCGGGTGCTCAAGGGTCTCCGCCAGTGTCCCCACTGCGGAGCCCAGATACCGGCGGGAACCGCTTACTGCGGAAGCTGCGGAAAGAGAGTCGATGAAGCCCCCATCCAGGAGGATAACGCAAAGCGCTGCGGCGTCTGCGGAAGTATTCTGCGGGAAGGACTTATGTTCTGTACCTCCTGCGGTGCTCCGGTTCTGGCTGCCGAGGCTGCCGGCGCCAGGCAGCAGGAGTCTTCGGCTCCCTCCCCTGCCGGTCAGGAGCCTTCCTTTCCGGAGCAGGAACCCTGGCCCCGCCCCGTTCCTCCCATGCCGGAAGGACCTGCTGAAGATCCTGTTTCTCCCCCGCTCCAGATGCCGGACTGCTGTCCGGACTGCGGGCGACCTCTGAAACCGGGAGCCAAGTTCTGCTCCGGCTGCGGGAAAAAACTGTAATCATAAATTTGGAAAGTGAGGCGGCAGATTATGAAATGCCAATTCTGCGGATATGAAAATGAAAGGGGCGCCGCTTTCTGCGAAAACTGCGGACAGAAGCTGAGCCCTCAGAGCGGAAAAGAAACAAAAGCGAAAGAAAAAAAACAGCGGCAGCCCAGGCCTGCCAAAGAACCCAGACCTCCCAGACAAAAAAAAGAGTCCGGGAAGTCTCATTCCGGACCCGGAGGCTCTGCCCCCTCTGTATGCCCTGTCTGCGGCACAGAAAACGAACCCGGCACCGCATTCTGCAATACCTGCGGCAGCCCGCTTCCCCGCCAGCCTGAAAAAAAGGGAAGCTCCGCCGCTGTCATTATCATCATTATTTCATCCATTGTGCTGATTCTGGCAGCGCTTGCCATCACCATCTGGCTGTTTATGCGAAAATCTCCCGACAGCCAGAGCAGCCAGGCTATTCAGAATGAGAGTATGACGGCGGGCTCCGGAAGTATTACCGTGCTCACAGAGGAAGAGACTGCCTCCGGAGCCGTATCGGGCCTCAGCGAGACGCAGCCTCAGGTTCAGCCTCAGACACAGTCTCAGACGCAGCCCCAAACCCAGCCTCAGACGCAGCCCCAGACACAGCCGCAAACCCTGCCTCAGACACAGGCCGCCAGATACACGCTGGACGGCAGTCTGTTTGCCGACGGGCAGCCGGTTGCCAGCCAGACCGGCTATATTCTGGAGGCTTCAAACAGCAAGTATCTGACAGAGGCGGACATCTCCCATCTGAGCCTGAAGGGAATCTGCTACGCAAAGAATGAGATCTACGCCCGGCATCACCGGAAATTCCTCTCTGCGGAGCTGTCCAGCTACTTTGGCGGCATGGACTGGTACAGCGGCACCATTGACGTCAACAGCTTCTCGGAGAGCACCGTGAATCAGGTATTCAACGAATACGAAAAAGTCAACAGCGCTTTCTTAAGCAAAATCGAAGAACAGATGGGAACCTACCAGCTGGATCTGTGACCTTTTCTCAACCGTCCCGCAGCCTGGCGGATTCCGGCAGCCGCCAGAATCCCCAGGCTGATCCACTGTGAAGTGGAGAAGGGGCCCCATCCTCCTCTTTCCTGAAAATCATATCGAGCATATTCCAGGACAAAACGCAGAATCGCATACAGGGTAAAATAAAGCCACAGGCTGTCATTTTTCCGCCCTTTTCGGGTGTCTATATAGAACAGAAGAAAAGCTGCGATCCCCAGCTCTCCCACCGCCTCTACTGCCTGCACGGGAAAGAGGGGCTGGTTATTGGGAGCAAAAAGAGAGTGGGTATAGACAATATGACCCGGCCCCTCATAGGGCATCCCGTAGCAGCATCCCACAGCGCTGCAGCCGAACCGTCCAAAGGCATGGGCGATAGGGATGCAGGGAATGCAGACCGCGGCGTAAGCCCAGGTATCCACCCGGAGCCATTTTTTGCAGGCCGCGGCAGCCAGCAGTCCTCCCGCCACACCCCCGTAAAATACAAAGCCGCCGTTTAAAATGCCGGAAAGAGTTTCCGGATTTGTCAGCGAAGAAACATCTATCTGTTCCCAGGATACCGCCAGATACAGAAGCTTCGCGCCGATTATACCCCCCAGTCCTACCATGCCGGCCAGAATAAAAAAATCATTGCAGTCTTTCCGGAACAGCTTTACCTGCAGGCAGCCCACCGCTCCTGCCGCCACCACTCCCAGGGCAATGAAAAATCCGTAGTAGGGAATCAGCCTGTCCCCGATGTAAAAACCAAGTCCCATTTTTTCTCCTTCCACTGTTTATATGCCATGGGAATCCCGGAAGGATTTCCTGTGACACAAGAAAAGATGAGGGAATTCCTCATCTTTTCTCTTACTCTCATATTCCGTCTTTCTTTTCCGTCTATTAATAGCCCATGGAAGCCAGTCCGCCGGCGCATCCAATACATCCGTAGCAGGTGATTACCGCAATCAGACCCAGCACTGCGCCGATGATGGAGCATACCAGACCGGCTGTAGCGATACCGGTAGGATTATCTCTTCTGGCAAGTCCTCCCAGCACGATACCCACAATGCCCAGCACCGCAGCTACCGGGCTTGCCACGCCTCCGGTAAATACTACGAATACGATTGAGACAATACCTAACACAAGTGAAGCAACACCCATATCTCTTTCCTCCGTATAGTAAAGTTTATAAAAATTTAACGGTTACATTATAACAATTTTAGATTTTAGTGTCAATGAAAATCCGACATCTAATTCTCTCTAATTCTCATATTCGTAACAGTTCAGCCCGCGCCATTCGGAAAACCGCACTAATGTGCTTACTGCGGCTGCGCCGCTGTTTTCCTCATATACGGGCGCTCAGCTCATGGGACTGCCCGCTCGAAAAATCATGCAAGCATGATTTTCTCTCACGTACAGTCCCATGGCTGAACTGTTACTCATATTCAACTATATAGCCCACTTTTCCGGAGTAGGAAGGCACCACAGCGATGGTATCGTTTGGCACGTCATTCCAGACCCATCTGTTTTCATCTTTGAAAAAGTACAAATTCATATAGCATTCCTGGCTGTTCCCGTCCATATAGCTGGGCTCTCCCCGCATCCAAAGGCCGGCGCACCAGGAATCCGGGTTATTCAGCCGCTCTCCCTGCAGCTGCCCAGAGGCCTCCGCCCAGTAATAGCCGTAGGGATCTGAGGAGGCGGGGGCTCTTCTGCCGCCGATAAAAAACTGAATCTCCGTACGGTTTTCCGCCTGTATCTGGCTCAATATGGTCTCATACTCCTCCTGGGTATTAATGCGGACCAGATAACCGCCGGCGGCAGCAGCCCGGGAAAAGGCTTCCTCCCAGGTACAGTCAGATACCACCAGCTCATAACGGTGAATCTGTTCTTCCACAGGAGGCGCCGGCTCAATGGGCTGTCCGTCCGACCGGACAATAGAGGATGGAATCAGATAGACCCGGTCTCCCCGGATCTGCAGACTGCCCGTCACCTGCACCTCAATCCCCGCGCACAGGGACAGTTTATCGCTGGCCACCGCCTGCCCCGGCACCACATAGAGGCTGGCCACATTGGTGAGAGTTTCCTTTGCTCCTCCCTCATCATAGGCGTACACGGTTTTCAGAGGCTGCAGCTGCAGCGGATAATTCCCGCCGCTCTCAGCCCCTATCGTTCCCTCCACCGTGCACTGCTGGTTTGTCACCCCGTCAATATCGATCATCACCAGTCCCGAGCCCGTCTGCGTCTCGCTCTCCCCGGTATCCGGCTGCAGCTGGGTTTCCGTCTGCCAGGTCTGGGGCTGGGGATCATCACCCTGATCTGTTCCGGAGGAGTTCAGCTTAAAGGGCCCGATCCCAAGAAACAGCATCACCGCCACTGTCACGCCGGCCGCAGCCAGCAAAACGGCCAGAGATACCACAATCCAGATGCCGGCTCCCCCTCCTCCTTTTTTCCCTTTTTTCTTTACTCCCAAAGGGCCTCCGCACTGTTCGCAGAAATTGGCCCCCTTCTCATTTTCGTACCCACACGTGGGACATCTCATTCCCATCCCTCCCGCTGCTCTCTTTTGTCACATTCGGAGTCTGTTCAGAGTATATACCGGACCGCCGCCATCACCGCCGTTCCGGTCAGAAGCAGCAGCAGGCAGAGGAACCCATCCGTTCCCCGGCCGCCCTTCTTTTCATATACCCATCCGCATTTGGGACAGCACCTTTCGGCACCCGCCAGGTCCGCCCCGCATCGCTTACACCGCATAGCTCCTCCTTACCGGATCAGCAGCGCGCCGATCATCATCAGAAGCAGACCGATGATAAAACAGCACCAGACTGTATCCCATTTTCGCTCGTTCATTCCGCTTCCTCCTTCTTGCCGCTCCCGGCCGCTCTAAAGCAGAGATTTTTCGTCCTCCGGCTTCTGCTTCTTCTTTTTCAGATCCGCTGCCGGTATGCTTCCATTTCCATAGAAACTGCCGCCGCTGGCGGTAAAGCTTCCGTCAAAAGCGGTTTTCCAGAAGGATACTGCTGTGACGGACAGCAGAAGGCACAGGAGAAGCCGCAGGATCCACACCGGCACAGGCGTCCGGGTTCCTATCTCCATAATCAGTCCCGCTCCCAGGCCGCACAGGCCGTGAAGCAGCAGGGGGAGCCGCAGCAGGGCGGAAGAATCCACCGTCATGGCAATCGCCACTCCCGTCAGCACGCCTAACAGGGTGATAAACACTACCCGGAGAATCATAGGCAGAATCTGGGCCACGTCTGACGCCCGCCGTCTCTCCAGCAGATTTCTCTGGTTGGACAGGCTGATCATCTGGTTCACCGTCTGGGACAGGTTGGAGAGCTGGTCGATCTCACAGTAATAGCCGTCCGTGGAATTGGCGATCAGATCCAACAGCTGGCTTCCGGAGAAACCGTTTCCGGAAAATCCCACGCAGTAAATGGGGATCCCCAGGGCATTGTAGGTCTGGGCTACAGAGTTCACATCCACATCGCTCTCCCCGTCCGAGAGCAGAAGTACCGCCGCGCTTCTTCCCTCCGGCACATACTCCTGGGCTGCGCTGGTGAGCGCCGCCTCAATATCCGTTCCTCCCATGGTATCGTATCTGCGATACTGTTCAAAAAACTGGCTCAGCTGGCTCTGCATCTGAGGGGTAGTCTCCGTCATGGGAAAGGTTCCCGTCACCTCATCCTCAAAAATTTTTACCATCATCCGGTGGGTCTCATCCAGGTTTCCCGCCAGAGCAACCACCGAGGAATACCGTTCCTCATTGGGGTCTGTCTCATAGGTACTTCCGGAATTATCAATCAGCACGATATAATCCTGGATATTGCTGATGGTTCGGTTCTGGTAGCCCAGCCCGTAGATAAACTGGAACAGGCCCCCGGCCAGCCCCAGCGCCAGGGTGAAAAGCACCGCCATCAGAAGCCCCAGCCCGATCTCACGGCCGGACCAGGAAGCCCCCCGCAGGTTTCCCGTCACCATCTCACACAGCCATCCGGACAGGCAGATCAGCAGCGCTGTCACCGCAAAATAAATTCCTGCCTGCAGAATAAGGGGCAGCCCCCCTGTCACCAGACGGTACAGAGCTTCCGAAGCCATAAATCCCAGCAGGCCTCCCATCAGGCAGCATAAAAACAAAGAGACATCAAATTTTTTCTCGCTCATCCTTCCATTCCTCCCTTACGCCAGTTTTCGTAGGAGATGCCGATGCGTTTTAAAAACTCCTTCTCCTGCTTCATGGCCTTTTTATCCAGCCGTCCCGCTTCGTGGGTCTCAAAAAATTCCAGCACGGATCTGCGCAGGTCTTCCCGGGTTGCGGCCCAGTCTCCGCCTTTTTCCCGCTGCAGTTTCCCGCCCAGCTGGCTTAAAGCGGTCACGCCTCCTAAGGGAGCCTCCATGACTCTGTCAAAAATCAGGTTCCTCTGATTCGGGAAGGCCGCCGCCAGTTCCAGCACCATGCTGTCAAAGCTTCTCTCCTTCTCCGCCTGCTTTCCCTTTTCAAAGGCGCAGGTCTGGGCCCGTTTAAAGGAAAATTCGATCAGCTTTTCTCCGTCTTCCTCCGATATAAAGCCGCCCTGCTCTTTTCTGTACTCATTCAGAATTCTGCGCACAGCGGAAAGTCCGCTTTTCTGGATCCTCTCCCCGGTCTCCCGCAAAGCCATCTCCCGGTGCAGGCTGCCGCCGGTCTGTCCGCTCTTCAGTTCCCCGGGCCACAGGTTCAGCAGTTCAATTTCTTTATTGTCCAGCAGGCCAATGTCTCCCAGCTCCCGGATATACTGATCCGAAATCTTTCCCAGCCAGGCCGTGTAGGCGCCGGGCAGTCTCAGGGACTGAATCTGCTCCAGACAGAATTCCAGTTCTCCCTTCATGCCGCTCACCGTCTGCCGCATTCTTCCGCCCAGAAGGACCTGCTCCAGGTAACGGCCTGTTCCGGAAGCTGCCGCCTCCCTGGTAACCAGGGCAGCGTTCATGCTCTTCAGCCTGGCCAGCAGTTCCCACACAGCCGCCAGATCCTGCTGCCGGTTCGCCCCTTTGGGCCACTCCGCCAAAAATTTTTCAAACTCAAAGTCAATGGCCGCCTGATAGCATCCTTCCGTCTGATAAATCCGGGACAGCACGCCCTGGCGCAGATCCGGACAGTTCCGGATGGCCTTCTCATAATGGCGCAGGCTTCCCAGATCATCGATCATCCCGCAGAAAAACGTCTCTATGGTCTCGTCCAGCCGGGGCAGAGCTTCATAAAGATACAGCAGCGTGGGATAGAAATCCTCGCTGATCAGCTCATGTTCCAGATAAGCCTCCACCACCATGGCCAGGTCTTCATACAGCCGCTCATTCCAGTGCTGGGGCTTCCCGCACAGTTCCCGGACTATTTGATCCAGCTTTGTTTCCGTCAGCCTTCCGGAGCGGGCATACCGGGGAGCCGCGTTCTCCACCCGGACATTCCGGTACAGTTCATACACACTCCCGAACTCGGCGGCTGAAACCCGCAGCGCGGGGAGAATCTTCATGGTCCGGTCCAGTCCCCACCGGAAAAGGGGCACCAGTCCGGCTCCCTCCCCTTCCAGTGAATCGGTCACCAGCCACCGGCTCAGGGTCTCCATCAGTTCCCTCATGCAGTCCGGCACGGCAAGGCCGGAGGGTTCTTCCAGGCCGAACACCGCCGTCTTGTTCTGTCCCGCCAGTTTCCGGCAGGTCTGAATATTCTTCTGGGTTCTGGCCAGAAATACGTATTTGATCTCCTGGGGAATATAGTGAGCGGGGGTTCCGTCATTTACCGCCGCCGCATAGGTGAGGAAGCCTGTATATTCCAGCAGCGCTTTGGGGAAAAGCGCCAGCACACTCCTCATTAAAACCAGGGCTTTTGACGTGGCGTCCTCATGATTTTCCGGCAGCAGAATGTAGGCCGTCCAGCCCGGAGCAAAGGCAGCGTAGAGAAATTCCGCCAGCTTCTGTCCGGTCAGGCCGAAATACTCCAGCAGTCCGGGCCGCTCTGCGGGCGGACAGTATTCGGCCCTGCAGGGACCTCTGAACACATCCTGCCGGGAATCATCGTAGGCATACTGATAGCTTCTCTGCCCCGAGGGGGTATTCCCCAGCTGGTAGATATCCTCCATCCGGGTACAGAAAGGTCCTGCCTCAAACAGCTTTTCCGGTCTCTTCAGCAGATTCTGCCGATCCTCCCCTTCAAACAGGTACTGGTGGCTGAACACTGTGTTCCGCTCTCCGCTCATGGGGCTCTCCTGGGGCGTATTGTAGGAGGTTTTTCCATATACCCCGGTTCTGCCCCGGGAAGAATTAAAGTGGAAGTAGAACAGCTTCTCCGGCAGCCTGCCCGCCTCCGCGTTTTCACACATCTCGTAGCCGGTCATCCTGATCAGCCAGGAGGATTCATCCTGCCCGGCATACTGCCGGTTAAAGGAGCAGTACCCCTTTACCGGATCCCGTCCGTAAAAATAATACCCTATCATACCCTGTTCCTCCCCCTAAATCGCGTTGTCGCGCTCAATGCACCGCCACTTGCCCTCTTTGATCTTCTTGCTGGCCCGGATCTCCTGAAGTCTCCGGTTGGCCGTCCCGTTCTGTTCCCACGCGTAGTAATAGAACTCCACCAGCTCTTTCTTTCCCTTTTTATCCATCCACACTTCCCGGTACCGGTAGGGAATGCAGCTCCACTGGGCCAGCAGCCAGTAGAAGGGCTCCGTTACCCGGAAAGGCTCCAGGTTCCCCTTCACCCGTTTTACCACCGTCTCGCCTCCGCCCATAAGAGACACCGTCTCCTTTTCCGTTGCCTTTCCCAGGGCGCTGACGGCAAAATATTTATAATTGGCAAAACACTGATCCACCGTATTGCAGTAGAGCTGCCCTCCCAGCTTGCCCACCAGGTTTTTGACCGCCTTATTCAGGTTGTCGATCACTTTTTTGTTCAGAAACGATATATGGATGCTGTTGGCGTCCGGCACATTGATAAACTTCCGGTATCCCTCATCCGCCGCCACATCGGAAATGTTCTTCAGCATATCCAGCTTGGTCATCACCACCGCCGTGGGAATGGGAATCTTCTGCCCCAGGGAGGTGGATGCCAGATAATCGGACAGCGTGGAAATCGCGTCTACCGCCCGCATGGCGTTTCCTCCGGAAGCGTCCGCGTTTGTCTCCGCATCCGCCTCACCCTTCATAAAGGGAGCCACGTTGACAAGCCTGGTGGAATCTAAAAGAGCCAGGATCCCGTCCACATACTTCAGATAAAAGCCGCTGGCCCTAAGGCCCCTCACAGCCCCCGTATCCTCTCCGGGAATGTCGCAGAACACCACCAGCAGCTCCTTGTAGCGGCCCGCATTGTCCGCTGTCTTATATTTAAACAGAAAGCTCTGGGGCGGCACCCGCATTCCTTTCATGGTGGCGTCAAACAGGGTTTTATTTCCGATAAGCTGTTCGTAATTCCGGGTGTGGTTTTCCTTCTCCTCATCGCTGCCCCGAAACGCCATGCCGCCGTGAAAGCTGCCGCTGTACTCGGAAATTCTGGGGTCCCCCTTCAGCAGGGCTTCCAGCACGGTGAGAAACACGGTTTTTCCTGCAAAGGTGTCCCCGTACAGGCCGATCATCTTCATATCGTACATGCCGGCCCCCGGCACCGCCTCGTTATGGCAGTGGGGGCACAGCCGCCTGGTGAGATGCTGTCCCTTGTAGGTCAGCTCTGTCACAAATCCGTATTCATCCAGCATTCTGGTATCCAGATCTGTCACCGCGGAGGCCTCGTTGGCCAGGTCGATACACACGGCTTCCCGGCCCCCGGCCTTGATCCTGGCCGCGTTCTCCGCCCCTATCTCATCATAATGTTCAAACTCCATATAGTAAGCTTTCAGCTTTTCATCCACATAATCCTGCTCCAGGCCGTCCCCTTCCCCGCTTGTCAGAGGGCGCTCCAGCCGGAACCACATATTGGACGGACTGTATTTTTTGCAGCAGTAAGGACACACTGCCTCTTTTGCTCTGTTCATGGCTCTTTTAATCCTTTCTCTCCTGTTATCCGGCCGCTGTCAGATTCAGATATTCCTTCTGGCCGGGGTCCGACAGTTCCACCACTACCTTCTCCCCTTTTCCCACCAGAATCTCCAGCGTCTGTTCCCTGGCCGCAAACTCCAGGTCAATGCCGAACCGGATCCCGTCCCGTCCGGCGCCTACGCACCGGTACACCAGACAGCCCGCCATGCCCTGAGGGATCCCCTCCAGCCGGATCACCGCCCGGCGGCAGGGCACTTTCCGAAGCAGCCTGTCCATGCTCTCATAGAAAACCCTCCAGCGTATGGAAGCCTTTCTCCTGTAATACTCTGAACGGTTTCCTTTTTGCTGGTCCAGAATATAATAGGCATCACCCTCAAATCTGGCAGGATACAGCCAGGCGCCCACCGCCTCCGCCGACAGACGGATCCGATGGGGATGCCAGGTATGAAGGGAGATAATATCCACCGGCCTGCGGCTGCGCAGCAGCTCCTTTAAATCCATGCCCCTTCGCTCTTCCTCCTGGGTCACGTCAAAAGCGAAGCACAGGTCATACCGTTCATTTTCCGGCCAGTCCCAGCGAAGCAGCAGCTCTGCTCCGTCCGGCGAATACTCCCCGGAAATTCCGTGGATTTCTTTCTGTCTCTCCCCGGACGCTTCTTCAATCAGCATTCTCATCCGGCGCCACCTCCTCCTGTCTCTCTGTCCGGCTCTGCCAGATCTCCCAGGCTCTTTTGTAGCTGTCAAACTGGTGCAGGGTCTCCATCCGGATATTGCCCGCCAGATACAGGATGCGCAGTTCCCGGCTCTGAGTCTCGCAAAACAGCTTCAGCCGGTTGTTCCAGATCAGTTTGGCGGCAATGGAGCTGCCTCCTGTTTTCACCAGAGGGCTGTCCGTATCCAGGAAAAAGCACATCTCCTCATGGATCTGTTCCAGGGAGGCGGTTCCCCGGTAAAAATAGCGGCGGCAGTCCTCGATGTTCTGCAGAATA
>DVOS01000037.1 GCA_018713435.1 Candidatus Merdiplasma excrementigallinarum | reverse complement strand
AGAGCAGGGGATGAGAGAATCGAACTCCCACCAAAGGTTTTGGAGACCCCTATCATACCATTTGACCAATCCCCTACGTGAATCGCTCACCATATTCTTATATCATATCCTGACCGGATTTGTCAACCTCTTTCTGATTCAGACTTTTATACTCCCACACCAGCCGCTGCAGCTCCTCCAGATCTTCTCTGGAAAGCTCCTCGTAATAATCGCTGTACTCTCCCGCGATTCCGGAAGCCAGCGCGCCAAGCAGCACAAACACCAGAAACAGCACCGCCAGGCCGTCGCCCCACAGGGGATTCAGGGATGCAATGACACACACTGCAAATGCTGCCAGGTATGCGGCAATCGATATCCTTACATAAAATTCAAAATGTTTTTTTCTTTCCATGTCCGGGTTCCTCTCTTCCGTCCAAAACAACAGTTTTCACTGTCTATTATAACCCACATATGGCTAATACTATTATAGTCCACAAGTGGCTATGATTCAAGTACAGAGATTATCACACAAGAATATGATACAAACCCGGAGGTTCAGGATGATTTCGTACGACCCGCTTTGGAACACCATGAAGAGAAAAGGCATTTCCCAGTATCGGCTTATCCATGATTTCGGCGTCTCAGCCGGTCAGATATCCCGGCTGAGAGCAAACCAGAATGTTTCTACCCATACGCTGAATTTTCTGTGCCAGATTCTTCAGTGCGAATTATCTGATGTAGCCATGTTCATAGAGGATACGCCCCAGGAGGATGAGTAGCCGGGGATGCTGCCGCATCCCCTCTTCTACACCTCCACCTTTTCCACTTCCTTCATGATAATCAGATGATCTCCTCTGGAAACCGTTTCCGTCTCCAGCCCGTTCATTTCCATAATCCGCCTGGGCGTTGTGTAATATTTTCTGGCGATGTCCCACAGGCAGTCTCCGTCCTGGACAATATAGCCCACAATGCCGGGCAGGTTCTGAATCAGCTGCAGATCCAGGTCTTTCTCTCCGATATCCGCAATGCACATCTGTTTATGAGGCCGCACAATCAGGAGATTCATGCTTATGGAAGCCCGCACCTCAATTTCCTCGCTGTCCGCCATGGTAGTCGACAGCTGCTCCAGATTTGTGTTCAGGCTGCACCGGCAGTCCTCATCCAGATCCGGCACATCCGCGAAATGAGAAAAGGGGATGCTCCCGCTCAGGACGGCAAAGGGCATGGTATCGTCCGCTGATACATAAAGGATCTCCACCAGAAGGGCTCCCTCGATCTTCAGTCCCTTCTCCTCCATCCGCACCTCATCCACCTTAACGGTTCCCTGGCTGCTGCATACCTGGAGAATGCCGGGTTTTGTGCCCTCTGCCCGAATTCTTCCCACCGCCCGCAGGCGGGAACTGTTCCGCATCACCATGGTTTCATACAGTTCTTCCCTTCTGTAAATCTCCAGTTCTTTTTCCGGTGAGAAAATATCCTCCAGAATCTCCATCTCCCGGTTGGCGTATAGTTTGATATCCAGATCCAGCGCGCCCTCCGCATGGATGATCCGGTCCTCGCCGTCCGTGTCCTGGCGCACCTGCAGCTCCATCTGCCCCAGTCCCACCTTTACATCCGCCACCAGATCCGGCGTGCATCCGGCCACATCCGCTTCCCCCCGGACCGGCAGGGTATACTCCATCCACTGTTTTGTGCCGTTCTCATCCCCGGCGTCATACAGCACGAACACAAACAGTTCGCCTTCCACCTGCAGTTTTCCATCCCCCACATGGAGCTCGCTGCCCCGCAGCTGCACATTGTCCCACAGGATCTCCCGGATATCCGGCTTGTTGGCCGGAAGAAGAATATCCTCCTTAATCCGGATTATGTCTCTTTTCTGAACCTCCAGCTGCATAAATTCCAGCTTTTTCTTTTTCCGGCACAGCTCCAGATCGCTTTTGGCATCCACCGCCGCGCTCATATCATAGATATCGTCCGTCACAGCTGTAAAGGTCAGAAGCCCCCGCATACTCAGCTTCCGGGAGTTAATCATCACCACGTTCAGATCCTCGATCTCACAGGTCAGGTTTACGTTCTCCCCTGCCTCCAGCCCTTCCATATTAATGTACTCATCAAATTTCAGCTGGTTATCCAGCCTATGTATCTGCCGTTCCTCTCCGTCATCCATGTACAGGACTCCCACCTGCACCCAGCCCTTCAGCAGCAGCCGTCCGTTTTCCGACCGGGTGCTCTCAATAACCGTTTTCTCTCTGGTCTGAATAATCTGCTCCACATCCGGCTTGGCGTCCGGAACATTAAAATCCTCCTCCAGCGTAATCTGGCTGACCGCCCGCTTTGCCTGGCGGTACATATGGATATTCTTTTTCAGGACTTCCATTTTGCGACGCTCCTTCCCCTTCTATTCCGTCCTGGGATATTTCGCCCGTTATTCAAAAATGACTTCCTTTTCCCGGTTTTCCATCTTGATCACGATAACCGGGTACGAGGGATCTTTTGAAACCTGCTGGCTCTGGGGCGGGCCAAGCAGGGTTGTGGCCACATAAATCTGCTCCTCCCCCTCCGCGCATTCATCCACTGTGATGCTGTATCCGCCCGTATCCTGTTTTCCATATCCTCTTACCGCGTACAATCCGCCGCCATCGCTGAAGGTCAGCTGCATTTCCTCCTCCCTGTGCTCCTGAATGATCTCTGCCAGTTCCTCCGGCACCTTTTCCGGCTCTACCACCGTAAAGTCAATATCCGTCCGGTTCTCCTCCGTTTCCTGCCCGCATCCGGTTCCCAGAACCAGCACGGCCATCAGCACCGGCAGAAAACCTCCGTACCGTCCCGCTTTTGCCTGCCGTCCTCCCCTGCCTTTCTTTTTCATACAAAACCGCCCCGTTTTATCTGCATGATTACTTAATACCTATTACCGGCAGGGGCAGAATATGACTGGGAAGAAAATATTTTATGCCCGCAAAAAAAGAGAAGCCGCATCACTGCAGCGTCTCCCTCTGTATGTTTCATATAAGTTTCATCGCACATAACATGGTAGTTTTGCCAACCTGCCGCGTGCCTGTCACAAGTACCGCTTTGAAAAAGGAACTCATATGCAGAAACTTCCGCTTCAATGCCCGCTTAATATATATCATGCCAGGCCCCCCTTTTACCCCCGTGTTTTCTGCTCGTTCTTTATCTTTTCCCGCGTATCCCGGTTGATTTCCTCCCGCAGCTTCTTCATGTACTCTGAAAACTGCACCTGCGCCTCCCCGTAGGTCAGGTTCAGCTCGTACTCCAGGGGCAGCCAGGTGGAAATATCCGCCTCGTTGTGGGAAATCAGGGCCTCCATCTTATCCAGGGCCTTAAAGATTTTCGCCTCCAGCGTCCGCTGTTCTTCCATCTCCCCATACAGCGCTCTCAAGTCTTCCCGGTAGGGTTCCGGCAGGGAGGATACCCAGTCCTCCACGCACCGGCGTTCCGCCCGATCATGGCTCTCCTTTTTTTCAAAGGCGGGAATGTCCCCGGTAAAAGCCTCCCCCATGTCATGGAACATACACATGCGGATCACCCGGTCTATGTCCGCCTCCGGAAATTCGTCTTTTACAAAATAAGCCATCACCGTCAGCCGCCAGGAGTGCTCCGCCACGCTCTCGCGGCGCCCTGTGGAAGTCCAGGAATGCCGGGTGTTGTTCTTCAGATTTTCCGCCAGGTGCATCAGATCAAGAAATTTTCCCGCTTCCATGGTATCTCCTCCTCCGGAATATTGGTGATCAGCAGGTGCTGGGCGCTGCGGTCATTGCGGCTGCGCATATTGTAGAGGTAACGGTTGTCAAAGCTGAGGATGCGGAAACCGCAGTTCTCATAAAGGCCGTAAATAAATCCCGTGTTTTTCAGCACCAGAAGAAACCGGGCTCTGGTTCTCTTCAGAAAATCCGCCAGCCGCTTCTGGTCGTTTTTGTCAAAATCCTTCCCCTCATACTCGGAGAAGTCCGTGTCATAGGGCGGATCCAGAAACAGAAAATCCCGCTCCGTCAGAGTCAGCTTATCCAGGAAGCTCTCAAAATCCTCGCAGTAAATCTCCGTGCGTCCCAGAAGCCGGGCCACATCCTCTCCGAAGATCGTGCGGATCTTGGCCCCAAAATCCTTCCCGTTGTAGGAAATGCCCCCGTAGGGAATATTAAATTCCCCCTTGTGGTTGTACCGGAACATGGCGCCGTAGCAGTACTCCCGGATAAAATAAAAGTTGGCGATCCGGTAAGGCAGGGTGACCGCCAGTTCCCCGGCGGCAATCTCATTAAACACATTCCGGAAATACATATAAAAGCCGCTGGTAAAACCGGTTATCAGGTTGTTCTTCAGGTCCCGGTCTGTCAGGGGCTTTTTCTTTCCATTCTGGATGGTCCGCAGAATTTTGTCCTCCGTCATCCGCCGCAGCTGTTCCAGAAATTCGTCCCCATCCGTCACCAGATCCGTCATAATCTCCGGATCTTCCCCGATCCGGCGCACAAGGCCCTCGTTCAGCCCCAGGCGGCGGATGTCCAGTTCCTGCTTCTGCGCCTCCTCATAAAGGCGGTACAGGGCAAGAATATCCTGATACCGGACAGCGCACTGTTCCTTCAGCCGCTCAAAGCTGCTGCAGTACAGGTTCAGAATCCGTTTAAATTCCGGATCCTGCTCCTTTACCAGCCGGTAGAAATCCATCAGGTCCCGGGAAGTATCGTTAATCAGCGCCTTCGGCGGGTTCAGGTAAAAATACAGGGCGCCCCCGCCCACGAAAGGTTCAATATACCGGTCATAGGAGGGAATCAGGGAGAGAAAGCGGTCCAGCTCATTGGTTTTCCCTCCGGGCCATTTGATTAAAGGCTTCAGCATATGTCTTTCTCCCGTTTAAAACTTCCGGATCGCGTCGCTCCCGTCGTCTATCGTGTTCTCAATGGATTTGATCACCACATCGTAGCTGTAGTCATCATCCACCTTAATGTGCACCCGGTCGTTTACCTTGTGTCCCATCAGCGCCTTTCCCATAGGGGATTCGATGCTGATAAGGCCCTTCAGGGAATTGCCCCGGATGGATGTCACCAGCTTATACTGCTCCGTCATATCATCCTCCGGAAAATAAACCTGAACCGTGTTGTTCAGGCCCACCTCATCCTCCCTGGAATCTTCGGAGATCACCCGGGCCGTCTTTAACATCCTCTCCAGATACCGGATGCGGCTCTCATTCTGGTTTTTGTCCTTCTTGGCCGCGTAATATTCAAAGTTTTCGCTCAGATCTCCCTGGGCTCTGGCTTCCTTCACCGCCTCAATGGCTTCCTTGCGGACCACCAACTTGCGGTACTCAATCTCCTGCTGGATCTTCTCTATATCCTTCCTGGTCAGTTCTTCTCCCATTAAAATCTTCCTCTCTTCCGGACAGTCCCAGCCGTTATGACAGTTTCATCAGGTTGCCGCTGTCAAAGTAGTCGATCTTCATGGCGCGGCGCACATCCTGAAGCGTTTCGGCAGCCACTGCCTCCGCTTTTTTCGTTCCCTCCCGCAGGATCTCATATACCTCCGGCAGCCGCTGCTCCCACATGTTTCTCCGCTCCCGGATGGGCCCCAGCTCCGCCTGCATCACATTGTTCAGGAACTTTTTCACCTTCACGTCTCCCAGTCCGCCTCTGCGGTAATGCTCCTCCAGTTCTTCCAGCCCGGCGTACTCCGGCAAAAACTCCGTAAAGTGCTCCGGCTTTGAAAAAGCCCGCAGGTAAATGAACACCGGGTTTCCTTCCGTGTGGCCCGGATCCTCTTTCCGCAGATGGGTGGGGTCCGTAAACATGGACATCACTTTCTTTTTAATCTCCTCCGGCTCATCGGACAGATAAATGCAGTTGCCCAGGGATTTGCTCATCTTGGCCTTTCCGTCAATGCCCGGCAGCCGCTGGCAGGCCTGGTTGGAGGGAAGCACAATTTTGGGCTCCACCAGCGTCTCTCCGTAGACCTCGTTAAATTTCCGCACAATCTCCCGGCACTGCTCCAGCATGGGCTCCTGGTCCTCCCCTGCGGGAACCGTGGTGGCCTTAAAGGCGGTGATATCCGCCGCCTGGCTGATGGGATAGCAGAAGAAACCTACCGGGATGCTGGCCTCGAAATTGCGCATCTTAATCTCCGCTTTTACAGTGGGGTTTCTCTGTACTCTGGAAACGGTTACCAGGTTCATATAATAGAAGGTCAGCTCTGTCAGCTGGGGAATCATGGACTGGATAAAAATCGTGGATTTCTCCGGATCGATTCCGCAGGCCAGATAGTCCAGCGCCACCTGCATAATATTCTGCCGCACTTTTTCCGGATGCTCCGCGTTGTCCGTCAGCGCCTGGGCATCGGCAATCATAATATAAATCTCCTGGTATCCGCCGGAATTCTGCAGCTGTACCCGCTCTTTCAGAGAGCCCACATAGTGGCCCACATGAAGGCGGCCTGTAGGACGGTCACCGGTTAAAATAATCTGTTTCATCGCACTGCTCCTTTATGGTTTCTAGTAAGCAGCGCCGGTGTACGGTGTACACCGACGCTGCCATTACAAGCATATCACGTTCTCTCCCATCATTCAATGGACATTTTATTTCATGGGGAAACTTACGATGGCTTTAAACAGATCTCCGTCCGTCTCAATCGCGAAAGAGCCCCCCTGCAGCTGCGCAAAGCTCGTCACGATAGCCAGGCCAAGCCCGCTGCCTTCCGTATTTCTGGATTTGTCTCCCCGGACAAACCGCTCCGCCAGATAGCTGCAGTCCTCATCCAGTTCCGCGGCGGAAATATTTTTCACCGTAATCCGGGCGGTTTCCCCGTCGGCTGTCAGGATGATCCAGGCTCTGGTGCCGGCCAGGGCGTACTTGGATACATTGATCAGCAGATTTTCCAGAATGCGGTAGGTTTTCTCTCCGTCCAGCATCATCTCCACCGGCTCTTCCGGCACCTGCACCCGGCAGTCTACGGAGGCTTTCTCCATCCGGTCTTCCTGCTCCATGGCGGCCTGGCGCACCATCTCTCCCAGATTCACTTTTGTTTTTCTGATCTGGATATTGCCGCTGGCCGCCTTGCTGATCTCAAACAGATCCTCGATCAGCTTCTTTAACCGCAGGGATTTCCGATCCAGGATATCCACATAATTCCTGCGCTCCTCCGGCGTGATCCCCTCCTCCTTCAGCAGATTTACATAGGTAATAATGGCGGTGAGGGGGGTTTTCAGATCGTGGGATACATTGGTGATCAGCTCCGTCTTCATATTCTGGCTGCGGATCTCCTGCTCCACCGCCTTGCGGAAGCCCTCGTTCACCTTCGCCAGCTCCTGCTTGAGGGGCTCAAAAGGTCCCAGATCTTCCTCCGCCTCCATATGCAGGTCCCCCTGGGCCATGCGGCTGGCCGCCTGCAGCAGGACGCCGTACTTTTCTTTTATCCCTCTCAGATATCTGCGGAGGATGAAAAACAGGACCGCCGAATAGATGACCAGGCCGATAATCCCCATAAACCAGAATACGCAGCAGAACAGCAGGATCACAAAATTCACCGCCAGGATCCGCAGCAGCCACCGGTCGGACCGGTCGGAGAGATCCAGAGTTTTTATGCTGTCAAAGAACCGGAGGGCCCGCTCTTTCACCGCCCTCCCGATGGTCCCCATATTTCTGTACAGGAAGGATTTTTCTCTCCAGTAGGAGGTCCAGCCCCTGTCCGCAATCTGCAGCAGGGACAGTCCCCCCGTCAGCCAGGCGCCGAACAGTCCGCAGTAAATCAGAAAACAGAGGAAAGATCCCAGGGTGGACCAGCCCCCGCTTACATAATCGCTGGCCATGGAGACGGCAAAATCCATGCCGAAAAACCCCGCCAGCAGCAGCAGGATAGAAACCTCCGCCGAAACCCCCGCCAGCATCCGGCTCTCTCTTCGCAGCTTTTTAAACAGGGGCAGCAGGATCCCCGCCGCGGCCAGCAAAATCAGCAGCACCAGATAGGCGGTGGAAACAATATTTTCAATATCCCCCTGGTACTGCATGGCAGTCACCGTGTTGTAGCTGACCGTTGTCTCGTTATAGCTGCGGTAGCAGTCCGGGTCGTCGGAATAGACGCAGATTTCCACATCCCGGGGCTGGTGCAGAGCGGAAACGGATATGGTCTCCTGCCCGATCCAGTAGAGAAAATTCCGCTTGCTGACAGAACCGATCTCATCCGCCTGCAGCTGAAGATTATCCTGATTCTTCATGGAGGAGAGGGACAGGCTTCCGTTGCCGTCGTAGCGCAGCTTCATAAAAAAAGCGGGGCTGCCGGTTACATATTTCTCCAGATCGCCGGAGGCGCTCCCCGCCGTCTCTCCTGTGCTTATGTCCGTAATCTGATACTCCACTCCGTAGGAAGCCAGCAGGTCTGTCACATTCTCATACCAGGAAATAAAGTTTTCGTTAAATTCTTCCCGTGTACCGTCTTCCTCTTCAAACCCGGATAAAAACACCTGGTCCGGATCTGTCTGCGTTCCCTGCAGCTCCCAGTACATGCCGTAGCTGGCCATATAGAGATACCGGATAAAGCTCTTCAGATCCGTCTCCGGATCCATCCGGTAATTGGGCCAGGACTGAACCTGGGCGGAGGCTCCCGCCTCCAGCCGGCCATACACGGTGTCTCTCGCTACTCCGTGATAGAGCATCATCACCAGGGCGCAGCCTATAATAACGGCAGCCGCCCAGAAAGGTCGTCTACTGCTTTTCGATTTTATACCCAACACCCCACACCACCTTCAGATATTTTGGATTTTTCGGATCAACTTCTATCTTCTGCCGGATATTCCGGACGTGCACCATAATCGTCTCCGTGGCAATGGCTTTCTCCTGCCATACCCGTTCATAGATTTCCTCCGCGGAAAAGACTCTCCCGGGGTTTCGCATCAGCAGGGCCAGAATCTTAAACTCCAGAGGCGTCAGGGCCACTGCCTCCCCGTCCACATGGACCTGCACCGTGTCCTCGTTCAGCTCCAGCCCCCCGATCCGGTACAGATGCTCTTCTTCCCGGTCCGCCATCTTCAGGTACCGGGAATAGCGGCGCAGCTGAGAATTCACCCGGGCCAGCAGTTCCATGGGGGCAAAAGGTTTTGTCACATAGTCGTCCGCTCCGATGTTCAGCCCTGTCACCTTGTCAAATTCTTCCGATTTTGCCGACAGCATAATCACCGGCATGTCATACTTTTCCCGAAGCTTCATGGTCATGGTGATTCCGTCCATCACCGGCATCATGATGTCCACAATCGCCAGATGGATTTCCTCTTTCTCCAGGATCTCCAGCCCTTCCCGTCCGTTTTGGGCCTTGTATACCTTATAGCCCTGATTTTTCAGATAAATTCCCACACCGTCCAGAATTTCCCGGTCGTCCTCCACCACCAGAATATGATATGCGTCCATTCCCTTAAAGCCTCCTGCTTTTTCTCTTCTCAAATACAGCTAAACCATTTTTGCCGTGCCATCCTACGGGCATTATCTTATCACTGCCCGGTAAAGGCTGGCAAGGCTTTCCCCCACAATTCTTAAATCCCTCTCTCTGGCAGCCTGGAAGCCCCTCTCTGTCAGATCCGGGCAGGTCTGATCCAGAATGGCCTGGATTCTGGCCTCAAATCCCGGGATATCCCGCTCCTTCCACACATGCGCGCCGTGCTCCAGCCAGTCCCCGTAGACGGGAATATCCCGCACCAGCACCGGTATTTTCATGGACAGGGCCTCCAGCATTACAATTCCTTCCGTCTCCTCATAGGTGGGAAAGAAAAACAGATCGCATCCTCCGTAGGCGTCCCGCAGTTCCTCCCGGTTCAGATACCCCGGAAAGTGAAGATTCCCGGGAGCCCGGGCTATGGCCCGGCGAATCTTTCCCGGCAGAAGCCCGGCGTACGTATGGCCGCACCAGACAAACTGATACCAGGGCAGCCGGCCCGCCAGATCGATGACGTCCAGGATCCCCTTCCGCTCGATTGGCAGGCCCACGCAGAGAATCACCTTCTGGGTTTCTTCAAATCCCCACCGTTCCCGAAACCGCCGCCTCTGTCCCGGCTCTTTCCTGAAATAGCCGGTATCCACCCCGTTGGAGATGGGCACTACCTCCACTCCCATGCCATAGCCCTCCAGCAGTTTTCTGGAATACTCCGTGGGCGTCAGCACCAGATCCGCGCTGCCGTAGCAGCTTTTAAGCCATTTTTTAAACAGAGGCGCCGCCGCGTTGGATCCCACAAAGGACCGCCGAAAATCCTCCATGGTGGAATGGCCGTGCCACACCACCTTTTTCCCTTCCCGCCGGGCCTTTGCCGCCATCCATCTGGCGTCCGGCAGCACGGTATTGATATGCACCAGGTCGTACTCCTCCCGGGGATTCTCCGTAAAGTCCACATCCGCCATGGCCAGCGCCCGCTCCTGATGGGACAGCGCCGTTCCCACGCCGCTTTGCCTCACCGCATTTCTGCCTCCGGTATACAGAAGAACTCTCATCTGCCGCTCCTTTCCCTTTATAACAGCCGGCCTACCGTCCGGGTCACCAGCATCAGCCCCATGCTGTAGAGGGCAATGGAAGCCGGTTTTCCCAGAACAATAATCGCCGTAAATTTTTTCACACTCATCTTTGTCAGCCCTGCCAGATAGCACAGCAGATCATCCGGCGCCACGGGAAAGAAAATGGCCGCGGCAAAAAAACGGTCAAATTTTTTCCCGTTGTCCAGCCACCTGCCGTATTTCTCACAGGCGCTTCTGCTCACCATGCTCTCCACCAGGGGCCTGCCGTACTGTCTGGCCAGAAGAAAGGCCAGCAGGGAACCCACGCAGATCCCCGCGTAATTGTATATAAATCCCCACACCGGGCCGAACAGCACCACGCCCCCCAGGCAGCTGATGCCGCCGGGCAGGATGGGAATGACCACCTGGATGATCTGAATCAGGATAAACATAACCGGGGCCCCGGGCCCGAAGGGTTCCAGAAACGCTTCCATGGCTTCCCGGGAAGAAAAAATACCGCTGCGCCAGCCGTACACCATAAACGCCGCCGCTCCCGCCAGACCCAGGGCAGTGGCCGCCTTCATCCATCCGGGCTTCATACGGTCCCCTCCCTTCCCGCATACGAAAGGGCCCGGGAAGTCCCGCAGCTTTTTTGATAGACCGCCAGGATCCTCTCCCCGAACCGGCCGCTGTCAAACCGGGATGCCGCAAGCAGGGCCTGACCGGACATTCTGTGATAAAGGGCCGGATCCTCCAGTTTTTCCAGCGCCTCAAAAAACTGGCTGCGGCTCTGGTACTGCCAGCCGTTTCGGCCGTTTTCGATAACCCCTTCCAGGCAGTCGTCCGCCCGACACACAGCCGGAAGTCCCGCCGCCAGGGCTTCCAGGTAGGTAAGTCCCTGGGTCTCGCTGCGGGAAGCGCACACAAACACATCCCCCTTCTGGTACCAGAAAGCCGTCTGTTCCGGCGGCACCATGCCGGCAAATTCCACCCGGCCATAAAGGCCCAGCCGGCCGGCCAGGGCCTCCAGCTCCGGCCTGTGGGGGCCGTCTCCCACCACCAGCAAATGATAGTTTTTTCCTCTGCTCCCCGCCATCCAGATCAGCAGTTCCTCCAGATTCTTTTCTCTGGCCAGCCTGCCCAGAAAAAGCAGGCGAAGAGACGCCCCAGCCGGGCGCTCTTTTCTCTCCCTGCGGGCCTTTCGGAACCTGGCGCAGTCAATTCCGCTGGGAACCGTCCAGATGGGCTGTCTCACCCCGTAGCCTTCCAGCAGCCGCTTTACCTTGTCTGTCGGCACGATGACTCCGTCCACTCTGCCAAGCACCAGCCGGCTGAAAACGGCCGCCGCCTTTTTCCCGAAAGCCCGGTTGGGCGAAAAATAATGGGTGTAATCCTCATAAACCGTATGATAAGTGTGCAGCAGCGGCGCCCCTGCGGCTTTGGCGATTTTTGCCGCAAACCAGAAAGTGGTAAATTCGCACTGGGAATGGACCACATCCGGTTTCCAGGCAATCATCTCCCGGACAAACCGTCTGCCCGCTCCCCACACCACTCTGGCCCCGGGATAGATCCTGCCCGCTCCCACGCTGGGCAGATACCATACGTTCCCTTCTCTTCTTCCCTGCTGCCTCCAGCTCTCCCCTTTATTCTGGGCCAGGGTCAGCACCCGCACCTGATGCCCCTGTTCCTCCAGTTTTTCCTTCAGATTCAGCACAGAAGTGACAACCCCGTTTACAGACGGAGCGTACCAGTCTGTCGTAATCAGAATCTTCATCTTCATCCCCTCTTTCCCGTCTCTTCTACACGCTGCATTCCTGTTCTTCCTATACTCTACCATCCTTTTTCAAAGTGCCTGCGAAGAAGCCGGGAAAAATCTTCCGAAGAAATCCGAAAGAAATTCTAAAGAAGGGTGTCCTTGTGATTCTGACCGGGATTTGCTATACTGTCTCCGGGAGCAGATGGGTGCTGGTGTGTCCCCTGGTCTTCAAAACCAGTGTGGGGTATTGGGTTATCCCGGGTGGGTTCGATTCCCACATGCTCTCGCCAGAAAAAACAGACCGCCGTTTTTACGGCTTTCCCTTACATCAAAGAGGGGGCTGCTCCATCATGCGTTTCATGATTTTGCAGCCCCCTCTTTCTGTCTGAGCCGTTATATTCCTTTCATCCACTCTCCCGCCAGATCGATCCAGCTCTGGCACTGCTTCTGAACGCCAAATCCGTCGTCCCGTCTTGTCTCCTCGTTTGCCAGCGCCAGGCCGTGGCCTCCCACCGGATAGATATGAAGCTCCGCCGGCACATGGTGGCGGCGCAGGGCCTGGAAAAACAGCAGGGAATTTTCCACCGGCACCGTGGGGTCCGTGGCGGTATGCCACAGAAAGGCCGGCGGCGTATCCGGATTCACCTGAAGTTCCAGGGACTGCTCCCCCAGTTTTTCTTCCTTCCGCGCTTCCTCCCCCAGCAGGTTCACAAAGGAATCCCGGTGGGCAAACTCTCCGGAGGTAATGACCGGATAACTTAGGATCAGGCCATTGGGCCGCAGCGTCTCACTGTCCGTATCCAGAAGCCGGGAGAGAAACTCCCTTTTCCAGAACACGCCCAGGCTGGCCGCCAGGTGGCCGCCCGCCGAGGAGCCCTGCAGGATAATCCGGTCCGGATCAATGCCGAAGCGATCCCTGTTTTCCCGCAGATACCGCACCGCGTCCGCCAGCTGCACCAGGGCCTCCGGATATCTGACGGGAGACACACTGTAGCGCAGCAGGGCGGCATGGTACCCTCTGGCCAGAAACTGCATGGCGATGGGTTCCGCCTCCCGGTCCGAAACCTTATAATAGCCTCCTCCGGGACAGATCAGCACTACGGGCCGTTTCCGCTTTGGATTCATCTCCTGGGAATTTCTGAGAAAATAGGTGTACAGCTCCCCTCTGTGGGATATTCTGTCTCCTCCCACCAAAATGGTTTCATGTATCATCATGATCCTCCTGTCTTATGAAACAACCAAAAAGAGGGGGCCGGCGCAAAAAGATCCTGCTGGAATACAGTTCTTTCGCGGCAGCTCCCTCCCGGGGTTTCTTATGAATTCTTCATCACAATGCTCTCCACCGTATCGGCCACATGCTCGCAGGCGTCCGCGCATTTTTCCAGATAGGTGTAGATCTCTCTCCAGGCCAGCACATGGACAAAGTCCGTGCGCTCCGCATGGATGCCTCTCATGCTGGAGATGAACAGGGCGTCCACATCCTCCTCCAGAGAGTTGATGTGAATGATACGGTCCTTCAGCTTCTTGGAGTGGCGGAAATCCGCGAATTCCCGGAGCAGTTCACAGACCTCCTCCGTGCAGGAGATCACCACGTCCAGCATCTTCAGCGCTCCCGGCTCAATGGTCTGCACATTGTTCATGTAGATCCGGATCATAACCTCCTCGATCTTGTCCGTCATCTCGTCAATGTGATGGCTCAGATCGATCATATCCTCCCGCTCAATGGGAGTGATGAAGGCTTTGGCCAGCCGGTTGGTCAGCTGGTGCTTCTTATCATCCGCCTCATGCTCGATCTCATGAAGCGCGTCCATTTTTTTCTGCACCTGGGCCGGATCAAAATCAGCCAGGTCGTCCTTCAGCTGATGAGCGGCCCTGCAGGCCAGCTCCGCGCAGGCAATAAAGTTATCGAAATAAAAAGAGTCCTGTTTTTTTGACATTCCTTTTCTCCTTCACTTTCTCCTTCACTGTAAAATCAACATCCTGTGGCAGCGGGGCAGAAGGCCTGCCCCTTATCCGCCTGCACCCGTTTTATGTGGGGTCCAGGCGTTAGAAAATAAACATAAACAGCTTTGCCATCACAAAACTGATGAGGCCGCAGCCCGGGAAGGTAAACACCCAGGTAAGCACCATCTCCTTCACAACGCCAAAGTTGATGGCGGAGATGCGCTTCACCGCGCCCACGCCCATGATGGCGCTGGTTTTCGTATGGGTGGTGGATACGGGGATACCGAACAGGCTGGAATAAAGCAGGCAAAGGGCGCCGGCCAGATCCGCCGAGAAACCCTGGTACCGCTCCAGCTTTACCATGTCCATACCCACGGACTTAATAATCTTCTCGCCTCCCACGCTGGTTCCCAGGGCCATCACCACGCTGCACAGCAGCATCAGCCATACCGGGATCACCATGCCCTCCACGGAATTCTGCCCGTTGGAGAAGGCGATGCCCAAAAACAAAACTCCGATGAACTTCTGCCCGTCCTGTGCGCCGTGCATGAAGCTCATGGCAGCCGCGCCCGCAATCTGGGCTCCCGCGAAAAAGCGGTTGGCCGCCGCCCTCTCAACATTTCTGCAGAGAATGGAAATCAGCTTGCAGATCACCCAGCCTGTCAGGAAACCCAGCACCAGGCTGAGCACCAGGCCGTAGATAACTTTAATCCACTCGTTCATGTTGATGCCGCCCACGCCCTGCTGAATGGCAATGGCCGCGCCGGACAGTCCCGCGATCAGGCTGTGGCTCTCACTGGTGGGTATGCCGAAAACGGAGGCGCCCACGCTGTAGACCACGATGGACAGCAGTGCCGCGCACAGGGCGATCAGCGCCTCGTCCGTCCTGTTTCCGAAGTCCACCATATTGCTGATGGTGGAAGCCACGGAGCTGTTGATCTGGGTCATCACAAACACGCCCAGGAAATTAAAGAAGGCGCTCATCCAGATGGCCGACCGCACCGGCATACACCGGGTTGTCACACAGGTGGCAATGGCGTTGGGGGCGTCCGTCCATCCGTTTACAAAAATCACTCCCAGAGTGAGCAGCATGGTGATCGCCAGGACAGGATTGCCTGTCAGCCCATTCCAGAAATATGAGAAGGATATATCCATATTAAGTATGTCTCCTTTCAGCCTATACGCGCAGAGCGCTTTCAAATCCGTCCAGATGGTCGATCTTTCCGATAGCCACCATCACATCGCCCTCCCGGAACTGATAGTCCGGCATCACCTCCAGATTGGTGCAGCTGTTGTTCTCAATGGCGATGATGTTCAGGCCGTATTTGCGGCGGATGCCCAGCTCCTCAATGCTGCGTCCCACCATGCGGGAGGAAACGGGAAGCTGCCGGATCTCCACGCTGTCATCCAGGGAGATGTAATCGAAGAAGCTCTGGGACAGCAGCTTCTTGCCCAGGCGCAGCGCCATATCCATCTCCGGATATACCACCTCCGCCCCGATTCTGCGAAGCACCGCTCCCTGCTCCTGGCTGATGGCCTTGGCGATCACCCGGGGCACTCCCAGCTCCAGCACGCTCATGGTGGTCAGGATGCTTACATCCACCTTCTCGCCGATGCAGACAATCACCACATCGCAGTTCTGGATGCCGATCTCCCGCAGGGTCTCAATGCTCAGGTTGTCTGACACGAAGGCGTACTCCGTGTACTGCCGGATCTCCTTGATTTTGCTCTCATCCCTGTCAATTACAATCACTTCTTTGTCCGCCTTGGCCAGGGTCATGGCCAGAGCGGTTCCGAACCGGCCCAGGCCGATTACGCCGTATGAAACCTCTGATGTCTGTTTCTTTTTCATAACTTTCTAGTCCTTTCTTAACGAAAAGCACAGGTTCTCCTCTGCTTTTCCCTCTCTCAAACATTCTATCCGATGGATACGCTCTCCTCAGAATAATGGGCGTTCCGCTCCGGCCGGTTGATCCAAACCGTCAGCAGGGTAAAGGCGCCCACTCTGCCGATAAACATGACAAAAACCAGTACCAGCTTTCCGGCCCAGCTCAAGGTGGGGGTAATGCCCGTGGAAAGTCCCACGGTACCGAAGGCGGAAATCACCTCAAAGAACAGCTGGATAAAGGTGCATTCCGGATCCAGCACGCACATGAGAAATACCGCCACGCACACCACGGTGGCTGAAAGCAGGGTAATCATGTAGGCCTTGTTCACATTCTGCTTGGAAATGGTCCTGTGAAAGGCCGAGGGCATATTTTTCGTAAACGCGCCCCGCATGGACTGCACCAGCACAAAGAACGTACTGGTTTTGATACCGCCGCCCGTAGATCCCGGGGAGGCGCCGATAAACATCAGAATGCTGAGGACAAACAGTCCCGCATTGCTGAACTGGCCGATGGAGTAGGTGGAAAATCCTGCCGTTCTGGCCGACACGCTGTGGAAGAAGGCTCCCATCCAGGAGATATCCTCCGTGGCCTTCAGCAGAAGGGTTCCCACCGTCAGCAGCACCACCGTGGTGGTGATGACTACTTTTGAGTGAAACGACAGCTTCCGGAAGGATCTGTGCTTTAAAATATCCAGGATCACCAGGAAACCCAGACCTCCGAAAATAATCAGGAAGCAGGTGGTGAGGTTCAGCAGCACGTCCGTCTGGTAAGGCGTCAGGTTCCTGAGTCCTCCCAGAATATCAAATCCGGAGTTGTTAAAAGCCGCTATGGAATGAAACAGGCTGATGCCCAGCGCGTGCACAGGGGGATAATCCTTAATGAAAACCAGGAAGCTCAAGATGGCTCCCACCGCCTCAAAGCACAGCGTCATCAGCAAAATCGATTTTACCAGCCGCACCATTCCTTTGTAGCTGTCAATGTTCAGGGCTTCCTTTACCATCACCCGGCTCTTGATGCCTACCCGTTTTCCGGTGGCAATGATAATGCCCACGCCGATGGAGGTAACCCCCAGGCCGCCGATCTGAATCAGGGCGGCCACAATTCCCTGTCCCAGCGCCGTAAAATGATCCGCCGTGTCGATGGCGATCAGGCCTGTCACGCAGACCGCGCTGGTAGATGTAAATAATGCGTCAATCACCGACACCCTCACTCCGTCTCTCACCGAGAAGGGCGCCAAAAGCAGCAGCGTTCCCATCAGGATCACCAGGGCGAAGCCCACGGCAATCAGACGTTCCGGAGCCTGACGCTTTAAAAAGTGAACGATCGATTTCATGTTCGTATCCTGCCTTTTTCAATCATGGATGTATTCTTACTTCATATATAATACCGGTCTTCCCCCGCGTTTCTTCCCGTCCTTTTTCTGCCGGGCCATCAGATCCAGCAGAAAGCGGGCAGCCGGAAGCCGGCCGCTTAAGAAGCGCAGCAGCGCCAGTCCGGCAAAAGCGGTCATAAACACGTAAGACAGCGCAAAAAATAAGTGAAGAAAAACGGACAGCCTGGTTCTGCTCTGCTCAGGCCGCTGTGTGCTGTTCATCTTCACTCCCTGTCTGGACCAGCTCCGGTCAGGAAAACTCAGGTCTCCCCTGTCTCCCCGGATTACGTCTCCTCCATGATCATTTATTCCGTACGACGTCACATAGTACGCGAAACTATTTGCTTCATTAAAAACATCTGCCGGCAGGAATATAAACGCCAGTGCAAGCACCGCAGCAGCTAACATGCAGTTCCATTTCGGGCACATGTTCCTGCCCTCCTCTCCGCAGAATATCGACTTCACGATACCATACATCCGCATAAAATGTCAATATCCGGGCCCGCCGCATTTTACACAGTTTTTTCCCGGGCTTTTCACAGGTTTTTCATACATTTTCCTGATTTTTCACCCCTTCGGCAGGCTCGTTTTACTATCAGCCATTATACCATGTTCTGCCCGCGCAAGAAAGGCGGGATTCGCGAAATTTATGAATAATTAAATTTATAGATTGACAATTATTTTTGTGTATTCTATACTTAAACCAAATCGGGAAATTTGTGGAAGGCTGTTATAACGCATAATTTTATACGCTTATTTTTCCGCTTTTCCGGCTTTTTGCCCATAGTGTGTTTGTTTTGCGGAACCATCTTCTGCGCTTCCAGGAGTTTACCCAAAAAATTTATGAAAGAAAGGTGGTTTTTAAATGGAACAAAATCTGTCACTGTTTTTCGGCCTGTCATTTCTGACGGCCGCCCTGGCATTTGCCTATGCCGCTTACCTGTATCTCTGGGTAAAAAAGCAGCCCGTGCGCAACGCTACCATTGCGGATGTGTCCGCCCTGATTAAAGAGGGCGCCAACACGTTCATGCGGCGGGAATATCTGATTCTGGCAAAATTTGCCGGCATTATCGCCGTCATCATTTTCATTCTGCTTCCCTCCCCCATCTGGCAGGGAAATATCTTAAAGAACCTGTCCATGGCAGTGGCCTATCTGTTTGGAACTGCCTTTTCCGCCATCGCCGGCAAGATCGGCATTATGGTGGCCACCCACTCCAACTCCCGGGCCGCGGAGGGCGCCAGAGAGGGCATTAAGCCCGCCTTCCTCATCGGCTTCAGGGGCGGCGCCGTGATGGGCCTGCTGGTAGTGGGATGTTCTCTTCTGGGCGTAGCCGCCGTGCTGATGATCGCCGGCGACTCCTCCATTCTTCTGGGCTTCTCCTTCGGCGCCAGCTCCCTGGCCCTCTTCGCCAAGGCCGGCGGCGGCATCTTTACCAAGACTGCCGACATCTCCGCGGACCTGACCGGAAAAGTGGAACTGGGCATCCCCGAGGATGACCCCCGCAACCCTGCCGTAATCGCCGACAACGTAGGCGACAACGTGGGCGATGTGGCCGGCATGGGCGCGGACCTGTTTGACTCCAACGTGGCCGCCATGGCATCCGCCCTGGTAATCGCGGAATCCCTGGCAGGCGGTGCTTTCGCCAATACTTCCATGGTATTCTGCTACGCCATTCTGGGACTGCTGGCCTCCATCATCGGAATCGCCACAGCCAAAATCGGCAAAAACGGGAATCCCACCCACGCCCTCAACTCCTCCACCTATGTGACCACCGGTATTTTCCTGGTGCTCACCGCCATTGCCACCGCCATTTTTGACGGCTTCTCCTGGCGCATCTGGGGAGCGTCCACCACAGGACTGATCGTGGGCGTGATTATCGGAATTACCACCGACTATTTTACGGACGATACCAAACCCATTGTACAGCGGGTGGCGAAAGCTTCCAAATCCGGTCCCGCCTTCACGGTGCTCTCCGGCGTTTCCTACGGCTTTATCTCTGCGCTTCCCGCCATGGTGGGCATTGCCATCTCCGCCCTGATCGCCTATCAGCTGTGTGCCCCCATGGGCGAGGGCTACGCCATCTTCGGCATCTCCATGGCGGCGGTAGGCATGCTTTCTATTGTAGGCATGATTATCTCCAATGACGCCTACGGTCCCATCGTGGACAACGCCAGAGGACTGGCGGAGATGGGCGGCTTCGGGGAAGACGCCATCCGCACGGCGGATGAACTGGACAGCGCCGGCAACACGGTAAAAGCTGTGACCAAGGGCTTTTCCATCGGCGCCGCCGGACTGACGGTTATTTCCCTGCTGGGAGCCTTCATGTCGGAGGCCAACGTGGCCCTGGAGGCGGCGGGCAAGGAACTGATCACCGGCTTTGATATTATGGAACCCACCGTATTTTTCGGCATTCTCATCGGCGCCGGCATACCCGCCGTATTCTCCGCCATGCTGATTTTGGGCGTGGATAAAAACGCCCAGCGGATGGTAGCGGAGATTCACCGCCAGTTCAACTCCATTCCGGGACTAAAGGAAGGAAAGAAAGGCGTGAAGCCGGACTACGGAAAATGTATTGACATCGCCACCACCGGCGCTCTGAAGGAACTGATCCCCGCCGGCCTGATGACCATCATCTCCACTCTGATCGTGGGCTTTATCGGAGGCCCCCACGCCATCGGCGGCTTCCTGTTAGGCAACATCTCCAGCGGCCTGCTGCTGGCCCTGTTCATGTCCAATGCAGGCGGCCTGTGGGACAACTCCAAGAAATATGTGGAGGCCGGCAATGAGGGAGGAAAAGGCAGTGAGGCCCACAAGGCGGCTGTCATCGGCGATACGGTAGGCGATCCTTTCAAGGATACCGCCGGCCCCTCCATCAACACCCAGATCACGGTGGTATCGCTGGTATCTTCCCTGATGTCCACCCTGTTTGTGGCATTCTCCCTTTTCGGCTGAGGAAAGACGCCATACAAAAAGAGGTTCTGCAAAAACAGCTGCGGATGATGGGCTACACCATCATCCGCAGTATTTTTTCGTACTGAATCTTCTCCTCCTCCAGCCTCTTTCGGATCTGCTCCTCCCACTGGGGAGGCGCGCTCCACACAAGGCCGCAGCCGGCGGATATCTGCCGGGGCGTAGGAATCAGCCTGCCGGGAAGCTCTGCCCTGCGGCAGGCCTTCTCCGCCGCCATGGCTTGTGCCGCGGCAAAAAAGGAGACCAGCACTCTTTCTTCTTTTTTTCTCATGGCTTTCTTTGATCCTTTATTCTTCCGCCAGGCAGGCCACTGCCCGGATACCCTCCTCAATCTCTTCCTCCGTATTAAACCAGGAAAAACTGAAGCGCACCGCTCCCTGCTCCCTGGTTCCCAGCGCTTCGTGCATCAGGGGCGCGCAGTGGGCTCCCGGCCGGCATGCAATGGAAAACCGCCGGGCCAGTTCATCCGCCGTCTCCCCGGAATCCCAGCCCTCCAGGTTAAAGGATACCACCCCCGTATGGTCCGGTGCCTGCACATCTCCGTAAACCCGGATCCCCGGGATGGAGCGGATCCCCTCATAAAACCGCCGGGCCAGCGTCTGTTCCCTCTCTCCGATACGCCGGATGCCGGTGCGCAAAACAAACTCCATCCCGGCGGCAAGCCCTGCCAGCCCGTGGCCGTTCTGAGTGCCGGCCTCCAGCCTCCCCGGCATTCCGGAGGGCTGGGTTTTCAGGTAGCTTTGTATGCCGCTGCCGCCAAACAGGAGAGGGGCGATCTCCACCCCTTCCCTGACGCACAGCCCGCCCGTCCCCTGAGGGCCGTACAGCCCTTTGTGGCCGGTAAAGCAGATCACATCCGCCCCCGTCTCCTCCATCTTCACCGGGCAGACTCCGGCGGTCTGGGAGGCGTCCAGGATAAACAGCAGGCCCCGTTCCCGGCAGAACCGGCCCGCCCGCCTCACATCCATCACGTTGCCGGTCACGTTGGAAGCGTGGGTGCACACCACTGCCCGGGTATTGGGCCGAAGAAATTCCCCCAGCAGTTCCATCCTCACATACCCCCGCTCATCGCAGGGCAGAATGGAAAGGCTCACCCCTTTTCGCTCCAGCTCATACAGGGGCCGGAGCACGGAGTTGTGCTCCGCCGCCGTGGCAATCACATGGTCCCCCGGGGCAAGCAGCCCCCGGATCGCCGTATTCAGCGCCTCCGTGGCATTTTTTGCAAAGGCCACCCGGGAGGGGGAAGAGACGCCGAACAGTTCTGCCGCCAGCTCTCTGGCATGATAGATGGTCCGCATCGTTCCCAGGGAGGCGTCGTGGACGCCCCGGTCCGCGTTTCCCATAGTATCCAGCGCCCGGCACACCGCCTCCTTTACTTCCGGAGGCTTTGGCAGGGTGGTAGCCGCATTGTCAAAATAAATCATGATTCGCCTCCCTTACGCTCTCTCCTCCGCTTTTCTTTGTGATTTTCCGGCTGTCCGTGTAGCCAAACAGCAGCCGAATCCCTCTCCGGCCGGTTCCCAGAAGATCCCTGGCCTGTATGATGGTAATCTTTCCCTCCCGCTCCAGAAGGGGACGCAGCGTTTCCACCGCCCCCTCCAGGATCTCCGGCAGGGTAAAGCAGTCCTCCTCCAGTCTGACCAGTTTCCCTCTGCGAAGCAGGATCTGAAAGATCTCGTCTGCCGTTTTGGAGGGAACCTCTTTCAGCCCGTTTTTCACATCCTGATAGCGGGGAAAATTAAGTCCCGCCTCCCGGGCCCGCTCCTTCAGGGTTTCTTTTACCCGCCGCCAGGCTGCATCTTCTTTCGGGGAAAAGCCCGGCAGCCACACCTGGTTTTCCCGGCAGACGATCTGCCCTTCTTCCATCCAGGTCTCCAGCCATTTTCCCCCTTCCCCCGGCTTCCTGTCCCCGAAAAAGCGGGAGAGAATCTCGCTCTTGGGGGCTCCCTGCCTGTAGGGATAGGTCTCCTGGTATTTTTTCAGAAATTCCGTCAGAGACTGCAGCCGCTCCCGTTCCAGGTTCTTTTCCCTGGCCCGGGCTTCTCCTTCCGCCCCGTTTTGTTCCAGCCGCTCCAGCTCCTTTAGCTCCCTCTGGCAGAACCGCTTTCTTCTGACCGCCCCGGTATTTAAAATCAGACCGCCCCCCACCGTCTCAACCGGCGAGTAATACCGGAGAATAAACCGTTCCCCGGGCCGGGAAGCCGCCGGCTCCTCCGGCAGAAGCTGTCCGAAGCAGCTCTCCCCCGGAAGCAGCGCGTCCCGGTCCAGCAGCAGGACGCGGCACAGTATCCGGGCCGTTCCCAGAGAAAGGTGCATCCGCATCCGGTTTGTGATGGGGCGGCTGCAGTACCCGCTGTGATGGATTTTCACATCCAGGGGGCCGCCGCAGTTTAAGCCGGCGGTGTCCGTCAGCACCTGCCCCCGCCTCACCTGCTCTCTTTCCACATCCGCCAGATTGACGGCGGTCCGTAGGCCCGCCCGGGAAATTTCCGTCTCCTCCCCGTAAACCTGCAGTCCTCTCACCCGGCAGGTCAGGCCGGAAGGATACAGGGTTACCTCCTGGCCCCGGCGAATCTGTCCGGACAGAAGGGTGCCCGTCACCACAGTGCCAAATCCCCGGACGGTAAACACCCGGTCAACAGGAAGCCAGGCGGCGCCTTTCTCCTCTTTCTCCGGAATCCGGGCCGCCGCTTTCTGTATCATTTCCAGCAGCTGCGGGATTCCCTGGCCCGTAAGGGCGCTGACCTCCGCCAGCGGCGCTTTTTCAAAACAGGTGCCCCGAAACTCCCGGCGGATCTCCCCCTTTATCAGATCCAGCTGCCGCCGGTCTGCCAGATCGCACTTGTTCACCACCAGAATCCCCCGGGTTATCCCCAGCTCCTCCAGGATCGCTCTGTGCTCCCTGGTCTGGGGCATCACCCCTTCATCCGCCGCGATCACCAGCAGCGCCAGATCCAGACCGCCTGCCCCGGTAATCATGCTGCCCACAAATTTCTCATGGCCCGGCACATCAATGAGCCCCGCCCGGGTGCCGTCCGGCAGCACAAAGCCGGCAAATCCCAGGTCCGTGGTAATGCCCCGCTCCTTCTCCTCCTTCAGCCGGTCTGTATCCACTCCGGTCAAGGCTTTAATCAGCGCGGTTTTTCCGTGGTCGATGTGGCCCGCTGTCCCGATAATCACAGATCTCATGGCGCGTCTCCCCCCTCATCTGTCTCAGAGAGGGCCGCCGCCAGCGCCTCTGCCAGAAGAGGCAGTTCCTCCTCCGTCACGGTCCGCAGATCCAGCCGCACCCTGTTTTTCTCCACACAGGCGATCACCGGCATGTTCCGGTTTTTCCGCAGCTCCTCCTGCAGCCGTCCTGCCGCTCCGCCCGGGTGAGGCCCCATCCAGGATACGGTCAGGGCCGCCCCCTCCACAGTCTGCTCCGGCAGGGCGCCTCCTCCGGCCAGGGAAAGGCAGGGGCCGGTTTCCAGCTGCCAGTTTCCGATCCGGCAGCAGAACCCTTCCCCGTCTTTCTCCTCCGTCTGTTTCCATTTTCCTTCGTTTCCCGCCGCTTTTACGGTCAGGGCCGCCAGGCGCTTTGCCCGCCGCCTCAGTTCCCCGGCCTCTTCTCCAAGCAGGCGAAGCGCCGGAATCTTTGATGCGGCATTTTCTTCTCCTCTTTCATACTCCTCCAGCACCGTTTCCAGAAGAGCCGCCGTCAGCTTTCCGATCCGCACCGCCCGCATCAGGGGATGGCGGCGGATCCGGTCTGTCAGCTCCTTTTTCCCCAGGATGATCCCCGCCTGGGGACCTCCCAGCAGCTTGTCCCCGCTGAAGCATATGAGATCCGCCCCGGACGCCACCGCCTCCCGGACGGTGATCTCATGGCGCAGACCCAGCTTTTCCAGATCCGCCAGCACGCCGCTGCCCAGGTCCCACACCAGCGGAACCCCCAGCCCGGTCAGCTCTTTTGCCGGCACCGACTGGGTAAAGCCCTGCATGGAGAAATTGCTGGCGTGCACCTTCAGTACCAGGCCCGTTTCCTCTCCCAGGGCATTTTGGTAATCTTCCAGCCTGGTTTTATTGGTGGTGCCTACCTCCCGCAAAACGGCTCCTCCCTGAGTGATCACATCCGGAATCCGGAATTTCCCTCCGATTTCCACCAGTTCTCCCCGGGATACCACCACTTCCTTTCCGGCAGCCAGGGCGCTTAAGGTAAGGAGCACCGCCGCCGCGTTGTTATTTACCACCACCGCGGACTGGGCTCCGGTAAGCCGGGCAAGCTGTTTTTCCAGATACCCGCACCGCTCTCCCCGGCGCCCTTCCTCCAGGTCATATTCCAGGTTCAGATAGCCGGTCAGCTTCTCTGCAGCTTTTTTAAGCAGTTCCTCTGAAAGAGGCGCCCGCCCCAGATTAGTGTGAAGCACCGTGCCGGTGGCGTTAATCACCCGCCGCAGCCGGCCCTGTTCTCCTTCCCGGAGGCTCTCCTCCACCCGGTCCGGCACTGCCCGAACCGCTTTTTCAAACTGTTCCCGCAGCCGGGGAAAACTCTCTTCCCCCTCTCCCGTTAAAATCTCCTTCCGGCCGGTGAGTGCGGCCGCTTCCCGGCGCAGCTTTTCCAGCTCCCGGCGCAGTTTCTCCAGCACCGGACCTCTTCCGTACCGGCCGGCCAGCTCCTGCATCCCGGGTGTTCCCATAAAAAAATCCACCCCGGGAATCATCCGGTAAAGTTCCTGCATACTCATTTCCTTTCCTTCCGATCCTTCCGGGGCGGACGGGGGCTTTTGCCCCCTTCTCACCGGATGATTATTTTTTTCTCCCGGGCCGGGCATACCCGGCCGATCACCGCCCAGGGCAGGACAGAGCAGGCTTTCTCCAGCGCCTGCACAGCCCTCCCGGCGTCCCGGCCGTCCACGGCCAGCAAAAGCCCGCCGGAGGTCTGGGGATCCGTCAGCAGATCCACCTCCCATTCCCGGGCGTCACCCGTATCCAGGTCTGCCCCCGCGTACTCCCGGTTCCGGTACGCTCCCGCGGGCACCAGCCCCATCCGGGCCAGATCGGCGGATCCCGGCAGGATGGGAAGCTGCTCTCTGAAAATTTCCAGAGTCACATTCCCCGCCCGGGCCATCTCAAGCCCGTGTCCCGCCAGGCCAAAGCCGGTAATATCCGTGCAGGCATGAACCTGCAGATTCTCCACCGCCCGCTTGGCGTCCCGGTTCAGGGTTCTCATGGAGGCAATAGCGGCATCCGCGGACTCTTTCGCTGCCATCTCCGCCTTGATGCCGGTGGTGATCAGCCCCGTTCCCAGCGGCTTGGTAAGAATCAGCACATCCCCGGGCCGGGCTCCTCCATTGGTCCAGAGCCGGTCAGGGCGCACAAAGCCCGTGACGCTGAGCCCGTATTTGGGCTCCTCATCCTGCACCGTATGGCCGCCGGCCAGCACCGCCCCCGCTTCTTTTACCTTTGCGGCGCCTCCCGCCAGAATATCCCCCAGCACGGAGGCGTCCAGGCAGGCCGGAAAGCAGGCAATGTTCAGCGCCACCGCCGGTTCACCTCCCATGGCGTACACATCGCTGAGGGCATTGGCCGCCGCGATCTCCCCGAAGGTATAGGGATCGTCCACCACCGGCGTGAAAAAGTCCAGGGTCTGGATCATGGCCAGATCCCGGCTGATCCGGTACACCGCCGCGTCGTCGGAAGTCTCGGTTCCTACTATCAGATTTTCGTGTTCAAATTTCGGCAGCTTGCTCAGAACCTGAGCAAGGGTCCCAGGACCTGTTTTGGCCGCTCACCCGGCAGTTTTGGCAAACTGCGTCAGGCGGATCCTTCTGCCCTCGTCTATCTTTTCAGCCACGGTGTCACCCCCTTTCCCTGCCGGAAGCCGACCCTATTGTTTTTTGCCCAGCTTCCGGTACACCGTCAGATACATGGTAATATAGCAGGCCAGCCCGCCCACGAAGTTGGAAACCGGCTCCGCCAGAAATACCCCGTTTACCCCCAGCCCGCCCACATAGGGAAGGGCGATGGTCAGGGGAACCACAAACACAATCTTGCGGAACAGAGAGAAAAACACGGCCTGCCGGGCTTTCCCCAGGGCGGTAAAAGCCGCCTGTCCCGCAAACTGGAAGGCCATCATCACAAATCCGAAAAAGTACAGCTGCAGAGCCGGCACTCCGTCCTGCAGAAGCACCGGGTCCGAATTAAACAGATGGATCCAGAAGGAGGGGAAAATCACCACGCACAGCCAGATCCCCGCCGTATAGACCAGGGACACCACGGTCAGGAAATGAATGCACTGCCGCACCCGGATCCCCTCTCCGGCGCCGTAGTTGTATCCCATCACCGGCTGGGAGGCGTTGCTGACGCCCTGCACCGGCAGGGAGGTTACGGTCCGCACGGAGTTCAGCACCGTCATAATGCCGATATAGAGATCCCCTCCGAAAATACTCAGCATCTTGTTGCAGGCCAGCTGTACCGAGGAGTTGGTAAAATTCACGATAAAGCCGGTCAGGCCCAGGCCGCAGATTTCTCCCGCCATTTTGGGCCTGAACTTTATGCTCTCCCGGGTCAGCCGCAGAATCGCTTTTTTCCCTGTCAGAAACCGCAGCACCCAGAGGGCGGATACGGCCTGAGAGATAATGGTGGCCAGGGCAGCCCCCTTGACCCCCATCCCCATGCCGAAGATCATAATGGGATCCAGCACGATGTTCAGCACCGCCCCGATGGCGATGGTCATCATGCCGGTTCTGCCAAAGCCCTGGGAATTGATAAAGGCGTTCATCCCCAGGCTGATCATCATAAAAATGGTGCCCGCCGAGTAAATCCGCATATAGTCGGCGGCGTATCCGTAGGTCTCGCTGCTGGCCCCGAAGGCATAGAGGATAGGCTCCTGGAAAATCTGCAGGATGGCCGTGAGAATTATGGCCGTCACCACCAGCATAAAAAAGGCGGTTCCCATGATCTCGCCGGCCCTCTTATTGTCCTTTCTGCCCCTGGCAATGGAGCACAGGGGCGCGCCCCCCGTGCCGAAAAGATCCGAAAAAGCGGACAGCAGGGTAATCAGGGGAAAGCAGACTCCCACCCCCGTGAGGGCCATGGTGGAGGCCCCCGGTATCCTTCCGATGTAGATTCGGTCCACAATATTGTAGAGCACATTCAGCAGCTGGGCCATGGTCATGGGCACTGCCATGCGCATGATATTCCCGGCCACGGAGCCCTTGCTGAAATCATTCTGGGCCGCTGCCGCCTGTACGCCTGTTTCTTTCTGTTCGCGGATGATCTTTTCCATTCCGTATCGCCTTCTTCTTATCGTTCTACATGCCTCTGGATTTTCTTACGCAGGCCTTCATGGCCTCTATAATGCTGCTGCGCAGCCCCTTTTCTTCCAGTACCCGCACCGCCTCCATGGTGGTGCCCCCGGGAGAGCAGACCATATCCTTCAAGACTCCCGGATGCAGGCCTGTTTCCAGCACCATCCGGGCGCTTCCCAGCACCGCCTGGGCGGCAAATTCATAGGCCGCATCCCTGGGCATGCCGTCCGCCACCGCTCCGTCCGCCATGGCCTCGATCAGGAGAAACACATAGGCGGGAGAGCTGCCGGACACGCTGGTCACCACGTCCATCAGATCCTCTGTCACCTGTCTGGCCAGCCCGAAGCTGCCGCAGACGGTCCTGACCCGTTCCAGTTCTTCCTCCGTCACATACCGGCCAGGGCAAAGGCCCGTCATGCCCTCCCCCACCATGGCCGGCGTATTGGGCATGGCCCGTATCAGCTTCACCGGCTTTTCAAACTGCTCTTCCAGCCAGTCCAGGGTTTTCCCCGGGGCAATGGAAACCACCAGAGTCTCTTCTCTTACCGAATCCCGGATCTCCCGGATCACCTCTTCATAATACCGGGGCTTCACCGCCAGAAACAGGATGTCTGCGAAGGCGGCGGCCTGGCTGTTATTTTCTCCTAAAAGGATTCCCAGTTCTTCCCGGATCTTCTTCCGGGTGGCCTCCGATCTGGCCGTGGCCATCACTTCCCCGGGGGAAGCCGCCCCTTTTTTTACAATGCCCTGTATCATGGCTGTGGCCATATTGCCGCAGCCGATAAATCCCATCTTCATCTTATTTCATCCTCCTGTCTGTTCAAATCCCCGGATCCGGGGCAGGTTCCAGCGGAATCGGACCGCCAGAAAGCGGATCAGCATCACGGCCGCCGCCCCCGCCAGCATGGCTCCCAGCCTTCCCAGAATCCCCCGGCCCAGCACGCAGACCAGGGCTCCGGCTATGGAAGCGCAGGCATACACATGTTTCGTAAAAATATAGGGTTTTTCCTGGGCCATCACATCCCGCAGCAGTCCCCCTCCCACGCCTGTGATAACCCCCACGAAGGCGGGCAGGAACCGCTCATGGTACCCGGCGCCCCAGGCTGTATTGATCCCCACCACCGTAAAAACCGCCAGGCCGATGGCGTCAAACAGCAGCATCACTCTGTCGTAGGCCGGGGCAAACCCGCCCTTGAACAGATTTCTCTTCCAGTAAATCAGGCAGAACAGCGCCACCGATACGCCCAGGGCCGTCAGCAGATAGACGGGCTGGCCGAAAATCCCGGGAGGAAGCTTTCCCAGCAGCACATCCCGGATCATGCCTCCGCCCACGGAGGTGGTAGCTCCCAGCACGCAGACCCCGAAAAGATCCATCTCCTTCTGGATCGCCAGCATGGCTCCGGAAGAGGCAAAGGCCACCGTGCCGATAATTTCCATCACAAAAATAATCAGATCGGAATACTCCATGTCCCGCTCCTCCTTCTTCTCTATCCGGCAATGCCCGCGTACTGTTTTCCCTGGCGAAGCCTTTCGGCAAACTGAGGATAAAAATCCTTCTCTGTCTCCCAGGGCTGCGCAAAGAACAGCTTCAGGAGAAACAGGTTCACCTGCCGGCGCAGCTCCTCGCTCCCGTCTCTTTCCAGAATGGCTTCCACGTCCTCCAGAAAGTAATGCCACTGGCGGATATAGTCCTCATAAACCCCGATCCCGGGCGTGTCGATCCATTTTCTGACCTTTACCTTCGCCCGGTTTTCCCTGGGGCATTCGTGCACCTGCAGAAAATACCGGAAGTCTCTCCCCTCGTAATACCTGCCCAGGGGAAAAAGCCGGCACACCCCCGGCCTGGCGCTGTGAATGCCGCAGCGGCCCTCGCCGGTCAGGAAAGCGCAGGCTTCCTCCGGCCCGGTCATTCTCAGGTTGGGAAGAATGATGCCGTCCACCACCTGCAGCTCCAGCTTATCCTCCAGCAGCTGCTCAAAGGTAAGGCCCAGGGCCCCCTCCAGCCTCCATATATCGTAGGGATCCAGGATCACGGAATTTCCCATTCCCCGGCAGCAGGCGCTGCAGCCGGCGCAGCCCCCTGTATCCGCCTTCACCATGTCTCCCGCCCCATACAGTTTTCCATCGGAAATCTCCCGGATATCCACCTGTCTTTTCATGTCCGCGTCTCCTTCTCTTCCCTTTCTGCCGGGCAGTACTCCAGCCACACCTGCATGGTTCCCCCGCAGATCATGCCCTGCCCCGCCGCCTCCTGGCCGGTAAGGCTCACCCGGACCATCCGGGATTTTTTCTCTGCCAGCACCTGTTTCGCCGCCTGCAGCACCTGGTATTCCCCGCTTCCGCCTCCCACGGTGCCGGCTGCGATGCCCTGCCGGCAGGCCGCCATCAGGGCGCCTTCCCTGCCGGGGGCGGAGCCCTTCTTTTCCGTTATAACGGCCAGTACATAATCCTCTTCCGTCTCCTTCATAAACTTTAAAAGAGCCATATCCGATTCCCGGCAGGCCAGCTCCCCCGGCCCGGCCTCCTCTTTTTGGCTGCGGTACAGGATCAGCTGGGCCAGGATGGACACGCCGATCTCCGCTGGCGTAACCGCCCCGATTTTAAGACCGATGGGGGCCTCCACCCGGTCCAGCTTTTCTTTTTCAAATCCTTCCTCCTCCAGCTGCTCTCGCAGCAGGGCAGTCTTTCTTTTCGATCCCACCATTCCCAGATAGGCGGGCATGGTTCCCCTTAAAATCCGCCGCAGGCAGACCCCGTCCCAGACATGGCCTCTGGTCATCACCGCCACAAAATCATAGGGAGTGATTGCCAGCCGGTCTATCGCCTCCTCAAAGGGAGCGCAGATAACCCTCTCTGCCAGGGGAAACCGTCCGGCACAGGCGAATTCCTCCCGATCGTCCGCCACCGTCACGGAAAAATCCAGCATGGCGGCCAGGGAAACCAGCTTCTCGCTGATGTGCCCGCCTCCCAGCAGAATCAGTCTCCTGGAGGGAAGAAACCGGCGGCTGTACTGCCTGTTTCCCTCCCGGGTATCTTTCGTGTCAAAAAGAAGTTCTCCTTCCTCTCCCCGGCTTACCCGGTCAAACAGCGTTCTGGCATCCTGCCCTCTCATCCCGCACGCCTCTCTTTCTCCGATTTTTTTATACTCCCCGTTGACTTCGGCCCTCCATCAGCGCCCGCAGTTTCCCGTCCGGCCCGTAAGGATCTCAATCCCGTGCTCCAGCTGTGGATAAATCAGTTCCAGGCACTCCCGCACCGCTTTGGGGCTGCCGGGAAGATTGATAATCAGCGTCTTTTTCCGGATCACGCTGACCGCCCGGCTTAACATGGCCCGGGGCGTACAGTTCATGGATCCGGCCCGCATGGCCTCCGCAATGCCGGGAACCTGCCGCTCCCCGATCTGAAGCGTCGCCTCCGGCATCACATCCCGGGGGGAGAATCCCGTCCCCCCGGAGGTAAGGATCAGATCCGCTTCTCCTCCGTCGGCGATAGCCGCCATCCTGGCAGCCAGCCGGTCCTGCTCATCCGGAAGTATCTCCAGGGAAACCACCCGGTCTTTTGCCGCCTCCACCCATTCCCAGATAGCCGGTCCGCTCAGATCCTGCCGTTTCCCCGCGTATCCCAGATCGCTGCTGACAATCACTGCCACCCGCAGGGGGATCCGCTCTTTTCTATCCTCTATCTCACCGGCAGAACCTTCCTGTCCGGCGGGTGCCTTCTGACCGGCGAGACTTTTTTGTCCGGTACCGGCCGCTTCCCCGTCAAACCGGAAGGGGCCGCTCTTGCCCCCGGTTTTTTCTTCCAGATGAATGTTTCCCATCACCATATTCTTATCCAGGGCCTTGCACATATCGTAAATCGTCAGAAGCGCCGCACTCACCCCGGTGAGGGCTTCCATCTCCACTCCGGTCTTTCCCTCCGTCTTTGCCCGGCACCGGGCCAGGATCTCCCCTTCTTCCGGCTTCAGTTCAAAGTCCAGGGTGCACCGGCTCAAAGAGACAGGATGGCACAGGGGGATCAGCTGGGCCGTTTTCTTGGCGCCCATGATCCCCGCGATCCGGGCCGCCCCCAGCACGTCTCCCTTTCCCACGGTTCCCCGGGCCACAGCCTCAAACGCCTCCCTGTTCATGCGAATGGCGCCGGAAGCCAGGGCTTCCCGGAGAGTATCCCCCTTTCCGGACACATCCACCATCACTGCGTTTCCTTCTCCGTCAAAATGCGTCAGCTTGTCCATGTCTGCTCTCCTCTCTATTCCTCCAGCAGCAGAAGCCGCTTTGGCGGCAGGTACAGGTACGCCGGCATCCCTGCCGGGCCTTCGGAATCCAGCCGGTTCTTCGGCACCTTCCACCAGACCTGCGCCTCCCTGTCCGGGCAGTTCACCAGGTATACCGTCTCAAAGGGGGCTTCCGTCACTACCCCGATCCGGCAGGGCAGGCAGTTCGTCTCCCGCTCCTGCTCCCCCGGCTCCAGGTCATGGGCCCGGATCCCCACATACTTTACACGGTCCGAAACCCGGCGCTCCGTCTGAAGCGTCAGATTCCAGTCCGGAGCGTACAGCTGAAACTCCCCGGTTTTCCTGGCCGGGGAAATATTCTTGCAGCCTGTCAGCCTGGCGGCAATCCTGTTGCCGGGATCCGCAAAGATCTCCCTTGTTTTTCCGCTTCGGATCACCCGCCCCTGTTCCATCACAAACAGGTAATCGGAAAACTGATAAATCTCGTCCCGGCTGTGGGAAACCAGCACCACTGTTCCCGGATACTCCCGCAGCATTTCCTTCATCTCCTGCTGCAGCTGCTCCTTCAGATAAACATCCAAGGCGGAAAAAGGCTCGTCCAGCATAATCAGCTCCGGCTCATAGGCCATGATTCTGGCCAGGGCCACCCGCTGCTGCTGGCCGCCGGAAAGTTCTCCCGGAAGGCGCTTCTCCAGTCCCTCCAGCCGGAACCGGCCAATCATCTGCGCCGTTCTCTCCTTCTTTTCTCTCCGGCTTCCCCGCAGCCCCGCCGCTACATTGGCTTCCACCGTCATGGCCGGAAACAGGGCATAATTCTGAAACAGATAGCCCAGCCTTCTCTCCCGCGGCTTCTGGTTAATCTTTTTTTCTGAATCGTAGAGGCACCGGTCATCCAGCCGGATCCTTCCCCGGTCCGGCGTCTCGATACCGGCTATGCACTTTAAAGTCAGGCTTTTTCCACAGCCGGAGGCTCCCAGAATCCCAATCCTTCCGGAAACCGTTTCCATTTCCGCTTTCAGGAAAAAATCTCCCAGCTTTTTCTCAATCGTTACCTGCAGGGACATAGAGGTTTTGCTTCTCCCTTCTGCCTTTACCACCGGCGGATCTGTTTCATCTTTCTGTCTGCCGCCCGGTTAATCAGAAATACAATCACCAGGGCCGTCACTGTCACCACTGCCACCCAGAAGCCGGCGGTCCCGTAATCTCCGTCCTGAATCACCATGGCGATTTTCTGGGAGACGGTTCCCGTCTTTCCGGGAATGTTCCCCGCCAGCATAGAAGTGGCTCCGTACTCTCCCATGGCTCTGGCAAAGGTGAGCACCGTCCCCGAGGCAATCCCCGGCCCCGCCAATGGCAGCGCCACCTTCCAGAAAATGGCCGTCTCCGACATACCAAGCGTCCTGCCCGCATAGATCAGGTTGGGATCCACCTGCTCAAAGGCGGCCCTGGCATTCCGGTACATCAAAGGAAAGGCAATCACCATGGCGGCGATCACGCACCCCGCCCAGGACTGGACCACTTTTATATCAAAGGCTCCCTCCAGAAAGCTTCCAAGCGGTCGCCTTCTGCTAAAGACCAGCAGAAGAAAGAAACCCGCCACCGTGGGAGGCAGCACCATAGGAAGGGTCAGGATCCCGTCCAGGAAAGCCCTGGCCCTGCCTTTTTTCATCTTCATAATCTTTCTTGCCGCGAAAATCCCCAGGAAAAAGCAGAGGAAGGCAGCCACAGCCCCTGTCTTAAGCGAAATCCACAGAGGGCTCCAGTCCAGCCCGGTTAAAAACTCCCTCACCTTTATCCCCTCCTTTTTCCGGCAGCCCCAGACCGCCTTTTTCTTTCATTTTCTTTCCGAATCGGTGAAGCGGGCGGTTCAGCGCTCTACATCCGTATCAAAGTAATAGCTTTCAAAAACTTCTTTCGCCTCATCGGACAGCAGATATTCGTAAAAATCATCCGCCGCCCGGTTCTGCTCTTCATCCGCCCACCGGTTTTCCACCCGGCACACCGGATAGATCACGTCCCCGGTCAGGTCATAATCCACCGTCTCCAGGATCTCCAGCTCTTCCTCGTACCCGTAGGTGTCGGAATAGTAGGTGGTTCCCACCTGGCAGGAACCCTCCGCCACTGCCAGCAGCACCTTGCTTACGTTGGACTGTTCGCTGATCTCCACGCCCCCCAGGGCTTCTGAAATCTCCCGGGTGGTAATCTGATCCGGCTCCTCTGTCTCCTCCAAAATCCCCAGATTCATCAGCGCCACTCTGGTATAGCGGCCCACAGGCACGCTGCCTCCCGCCAGGGCGATGCTCTCCGCCTCCTGCAGGTTTTCCAGCCCCGTCACCACTGTGCCGCTGTCTTTAAGGGTCACCACCACCACCTGATTGTTCACCACGTTGGCCCTGGTGCCCTCCACCATCAGCCCCGCCTCCTCCAGCTGGTCCATCTGCTTCTGGGCCGCGGAAAAGAAAATATCGCACTCATATCCTTCCTCAATCTGAGTCAGCAGCGTGCCGGAGCTGTCCGCGTTTACCGCAAAGGCCGTCTCCGGATGGTCCTCCTGATACTGCCGGATCAGATCTGTCATCACCGTATTTAAACTGGCGGCAATAAAAAGCTGTATCTCGGTCTGCTCCGGTACCTCCCCGGCCGAAGCCGCGGTTCCCCCGAAACCTGCCAGCAGCCCTGTCAGGGCCAGCAGGGCGGTTCCTGTTCTTTTTGCCTTTTTCATTCCGTTCCTGCTCTTCACCCTGTCTCCTCCTTACTTTATCCTTCCCGCATCTCAAAAGCTCTGGCCGCCGCCGCGCCAAAGCCGCAGTTGGGGTAATGGCATTCCCCGCACCCGAGGCAGAGTCCTCCCTGTCCCATAACGGACAGCATCTTTCCCGTCACCGGCACCCCCGCCAGCAGCCAGGGCAGCACCTGGTCAAAAACCGTACGCCCCGCGTACATCACGCATCCCGGCAGTCCCACCACAGGCCGTCCGTCCCCGCTGTAGGCCAGCATAAACATGGCCCCCGGCAGCACCGGCGCCCCGTAGGTCACCACCCGGTCCGTCCCGTTTCGGATCGCCAGAGGAGTCTTATCATCCGGGTCCACGCTCATGCCCCCGGTGCAAAGCACCATGTCCAGCCCCTTATCCAGCATCTGCCGGATGGCGTCTGTGATCTTCCCGGGGCTATCGTCCAGGATTACGTGATCTGTCACCTCGCAGCCGTACTCCGCCAGCTTCCGGCGGATCACCGGGGAGAAGGTATCTTCAATCAGCCCGGCATACACCTCGTTTCCCGTGGTGACCAGGCCGGCTTTCATTTTCTTAAAGGGCAGTATCTGCAGGAGAGGTTCTTCTCCCGCCGCCTCTCTGGCCCGCTCCATCTTTTCTTTTTCAATGACCAGGGGAATAATCCTGGTGCCCGCCAGCTTATCCCCCGGCTTTACCGGAAGGCCCCCCATCCGGGCGGCGATCATCATCTCCCCCAGTCCGTTTACCCGGTTCAGGCCGGCCACATCCACCCGCAGCAGCCCTTCCCGTTCCGCCGTCAGTTCGATCTTTCCTTCCCGGGGCTCTGAGGCTTTCATTCCCTCGCCCATACAGATGTCCCGCAGAATGCCGGCGGCCTCATCTTCATGGTATTTTGTATCATCCTTCTCCCAGATATAGATATGCTCTTTTCCCACGCTCTTTAAAACCGGTATATCCTCCGGGGCAATCACATGGCCTTTTCGAAATACCGGCCCCTTGCTCACCCCTTTGATAATCCGGGTGATATCATGGCACAGCACCTGCCCCACCGCGTCTTCTGTCCGCATCAGCTTCATCTGCTCTGTTCCTCCGTTCCTTCCAGCCAAATTTCATCTCCCGTCCGCAGCGTTCCTCCTGTGATCACCCGGGCAAAGATTCCCTCCCGGGGCATGATGCAGTCTCCCATCACCCGAAAGATTTCACAGTGGGAATGGCATTCCTTCCCGATCTGGGTTACCTCCAGCACGCAGCCGGCGCCGGCGTGAAACCGGCTTCCCACCGGGATGTTTTTCAGATCATAGCCCTCCACGATCAGGTTTTCCCCGAAAGCCCCCGGCTCCACAGCCGCGCCCCTGGCCCGGAATTCCTCAATCCGCTCCAAGGGCAGCAGGCTCACCTGCCGGTGCCAGTTTCCCGCATGGGCATCCCCCACAATGCCCCAGTCTTCTTTTAGTACGGCCTCCGCCACCGGGGTCTTTTTTGTTCCCCTGGCAGGGCTTACGCAGATTCCTCTCACAATTCCCATCTCTGTCCTCCCTTCATCCTCCGATGGAGGACATAAAACAGCCTTCCTCGCCGCCGCAGGCCCATTCTTCCCCTGCTGCGATCCCTTTTATTTCTTCAAAGCCGTGCCGGGCAGGCTTTTCAAAAATCACCGCCCTCATGGCCTCTTTCAATTCTTCTGTCCCGGCGCCTCTTCTGATCATTTCCCCCAGTTTCACCCGGCCCGGCCCGTTCAGGCAGGGCTTTAAGGTTCCGTCTGAAAGCAGCCGGATCCGGCTGCAGCTTTCGCAGAACTCATGGCTTATGGCACTGATAAAGCCGATCTTTCCCTGAAAGCCGGCAGGCCGGCAGTAGACCGCCGGTCCCCGGCCCTCCCGCGTCTCCTCTTTCTCTGCCAAAAGAGGGCCGTACTGTTCCTCCAGCCGTTCTTCCACCCGGCTCTGGGGAACCCGTCTCCAGACGGTTCCCGCCCCCAGAGGCATCAGTTCAATAAAGCGAACATCCAGCGGATATTCTCTGGCAAGGGCCGCCAGCCCGCACAGTTCGTCTTCATTCCATCCTTCCAGGGGCACACAGTTTATTTTCAGATGGGGAAAGCCCATCTCTGCCGCCTGGCGGATGGCGGCCAGCACCTTTTCCAGTTCCCGCTTCCCGGTAAGCCACTCAAACCGGTCCGGATCCAGGGTATCCAGACTGATATTCAGGCTGTAAATCCCGATTTCTCTCAGTTCTTCCAGGCGGCCCTCCAGCAGGCTTCCGTTGGTGGTGACAGACAGGGTCTCTACCCCCGGCAGTTCTTTTATTTCCCTTAGAAATCCCGTCAGACCCGGTCTTACAAAGGGCTCTCCTCCCGTGACTCTGAAATGGCAGATCCCCAGCTCCAGGGCAGCCCGGACGATCTGCAGAATTTCCCCGTATTCCAGCGGTGCGCCCCCTGTCCTTATGCAGGGCGCTCCTCCCGGCGGTATACAGTATCTGCAGCGGAAATTACAGCGGTCCGTCACAGATATTCTCATATAATCAATCATTCTGCCCTGCCTGTCAACCATGTTCCCTGTCCGCTCCTTTTCATTCCTTTCCATTATAGCTTACAGGCTGGAGATTTTCAAACAAAAGAAAGAGGATGCTGCTCTATCATGAATTTCATGATTTTGCAACACCCTCCGGTGAAACTCACACCTCAATCTCAATTTTATGTCCGGTGTGCTGATACCGATAATAGCGCACCCCCGCCCGGTCCAGCATCCGCTTTGAAGCAATAACGGAGGGCGTATCCGGATACTTGTCCACCTCATAAATGATCGTGCGGATCCCCGCCTGAATGATAGCCTTGGCGCACTCGTTGCATGGGAAGAGGGACACATAGATTTTCGCTCCCTCCAGGCTGCCGCCCCTGTAATTTAAAATAGCGTTCAGCTCACTGTGAACCGTATACACATACTTGGTATCCAGGTCTTCCCCCTCTCTCGCCCAGGGGAACTCGTCATCCGGGCATCCGATGGGAAAACCGTTGTAGCCCATAGAGAGGATTTTATTGTCCTGGCTCACAATGCAGGCCCCCACCTGGGTGTTAGGATCCTTGGACCGCATGCCAGACAGCTTGGCCACTCCCATAAAATACTCGTCCCATGAAATATAATTTTCCCTTTTTCCGCCCATTGCAGGTCTCCTCCCATCCGTCCTGCTATTTTGTTCCAAAAATCCGGTCTCCCGCATCTCCCAGTCCCGGCACAATGTAGCCGTGGTCATTCAGCTTCTCATCCAGCGCCGCAATGTAAATGTCTACGTCCGGATGGTCTTTCTGCATCTTCGCCACGCCCTCCGGCGCTGCGATAATACACATGAACCGGATGTTCCGGCACCCTTTGTCCTTCAGCATCTGAATAGCCGCCGACGCGGAACCGCCTGTGGCCAGCATGGGATCCACCACAAAAATCTCCCTCTCATGGCAGTCTGAGGGCAGCTTGCAGTAATATTCCACCGGTTTTAAGGTTTCCGGATCCCGGTACAGGCCGATATGGCCCACTTTTGCCGCCGGTATCATAGCCAGAATGCCATCCACCATACCAAGCCCGGCCCGCAGAATGGGTACCACCGCCAGCTTTTTGCCGGCCAGTTCTTTTACCACAGCGGGGCAGATGGGCGTCTCAATCTCCACATCCTCCAGCTTCAGATCACGGGCAGCCTCGTAGCACATCAGCATGGCAATCTCGCTGATGATGGCCCGAAAGTCCCGGGAGCCCACCTCTTTTCTGCGGATAACGCCTACTTTGTGCTGTATCAGAGGATGATCCAGTACCATTACTTTTGACATATATATATCCTCCTATCTCAGGACAGCAGTTCTTCTTCGTTGAGAACTACCACCAGTTCCGTAATCAGAGCGCGCAGCTGTTCAAAGCACCTGCCGTAATCGGACAGGTCTCCGCCGTAGGGATCCCGGATCTCGTCGTTTTTCTTGATATACTCGCCGACGGTATAGACGTTTTTCACCTTATCATAATCCGTCAGGATCTTCTCTTTCTGGGCATAGTCCATGGTCAGAATCAGGGTCCGCTCGTCAAAGTCCTCCGGACTTAAAGGCTCGCTGGTATGGTCCTTCATGGACAGTCCGTTGCTGACCAGAACCGCCTCCGCTTTTGGATTGATGGGTTCCGGAAACAGTACAACCAGCCCCTTTGAATCCACCAGAATGTCCTCCAGAAGATATTTGCTCTGGAGAATCGCTTCCGCCATAGGGCTGGTGGAAGTATCGCTTCCGCTCACAAAAATCAGTTTATCATACTTTTTCAAGTTGTTTCGCTCCTTTTTATCCGCCCCTACACCAGGATCACCTGGTGTCCTGCCGCTTTCATCAGGCGGTTCATAATGGCCTGCCCCAGCATGGGGGTTTCAAAGGCCTCCGAATAGATCCGGGTTACCTGCAGCTGGTCAAATTCCCGCAGAATGCCGTACAGATGGGAGGAAATTGACAGCTCGTCCGTTCTGGTCCCCACCGATTTCACAATTCCAACGGGATAGGAAGCCGCCGTCTCGTCCGTGGCAATAATTCCCACGCGGCCGCCCCGCTCCTCTTCCTGCCGGGCCAGCAGGCGTATTTTATCCATCACGGCTCCCGCCGGGCCCTCCACAATGGTGAGACTGGCCTTCGGTGCGTAATGGCGGTACTTCATGCCCGGCGCCTTCGGATGTACGTTGGGGTCATCCGCTGTCAGTCCCCGGTCCATCTCCACCGGTCCGATCACATCCTCCAGCATTTTCTGGTTAATATAGCCGGGGCGCAAAATCACCGGTTTTTCTTCTGTCAGATCCACAATAGTGGACTCCAGGCCGATCCCCACATCTCCCCCGTCCAGTATCATATCAATTTTCCCCTGCAGGTCCTCCGCCACATGGGCCGCCCTGGTAGGACTGGGCCTGCCGGAAGTATTGGCGCTGGGGGCGGCAATGTAGCCTCCGCCGGCCTCAATCAGGGCCAGAGCGATGGGATGGTCCGGCATACGAACCGCCACTGTATCCAGTCCTCCGGTGGTTCCATAAGGCACTTCCGGACTTTTTCTGAAAATCATGGTCAGGGGTCCCGGCCAGAAAGCATCAGCCAGTTTTCTGGCGCTGTCCGGTATCTGCTCCGCGATCCGCTCCAGGTCCGAGAACCGGGCGATATGTACAATCAGCGGATTGTCCGACGGCCTGCCCTTGGCTGCGTAAATTTTGGCTGAGGCAGTTTCATCCAGTCCGTTGGCTCCCAGCCCGTACACCGTCTCCGTGGGAAAGGCCACCAGGCCGCCCTGCCGGATAATCTGCCCCGCTTTTGCCATCATATCCCCGTCTATTCCCCGGGTCATATCCGCTATGATTGTTTCCATTGCTTCATTCCTTCTTTGCTTTTTCTTGCCCCACGAAGGGAAACAGCCTCTTTCGCGCCCCTTGGGGCGCTCATCAGGCTTGTTTCCCTTCCGTGCGGCTTGTAGCTTTTCGTACATTATACCACTTGGGAGTGGTCTTGGGAACCTTTTTTATATTGGATAATTTGTCTCAAAAATGAAATTTTAAATTTCGCCGCTCCAGCTGTATCAGCAGCAAAATTTATCTGTTTTCCTTACAGAAAAAGTCCCTCGCCCTGCGGCGAAGGACTATACTTTCGACCCGACCATTTATATACCACATATCGGTCAGTGGTAAACTTTCTTTATGCTTGCATCCTATCATTACAGTAGTCTCCATTATTTTGAATAAACTGCGTCATTCTTAGAGAGAAGGTAAACACAGTACTGATTCATACTGATCCCTTCTCTTTTAGAATGCTCAGCAAGAGAGCGGTGCAGACTTCGGGGAATTCTCAGTTTAAATTGTCCGGAGTAATCTTCTAAGTTATCCGGCTCTCGAATCTCTATTCCCTCCTCCAGCGCAGCTTCAATCCATGCCTTCTTTGCGTCTGCCGCATTTGCAATCGCAGCTTCAATCGTTTCTCCACAGGTAACACAGCCCGGCAGATCAGGATAAGAAACCACGTATCCGCCTTCTTCTTTATCTTCTACGATTTCCATTCGATAAGGCATCTTCATATAATCATTCAGCGTCTTCATCATTTCTCCCCTCACTTTCTACAATTTGTCTCACAAGTTCTACATAAACCTTCTTAATTGGTTCATG
>DVOS01000036.1 GCA_018713435.1 Candidatus Merdiplasma excrementigallinarum | reverse complement strand
AGATTGAGCCCTGGGGCGAAAACAGCCTGCGGGTGCGGGGAACAAAAACGGAAGAAATTTCTCAGGAACCCTGGGCACTGCTGGATCCGGTTCCCTGCAAAGCCCAGATTAAGGTGGAAGGGAAGACTGCCAGCATTACCAATGGAAAAATAACGGCTTCTTTCAACGAATTTGGTTGGCTGACCTATTATAATCAAAAGGGCGAAGTGCTGCTGGAAGAACGCTGGCGGGTAAATAATGGCGGAGAAAAGACAAGTCCTCTGGCCATCTGCGGACGAGAGTATAAACCGATCATCGGTTCCAGCGATTATAAGATTACGCTGCGCTTTGAGGGACAGGACGGAGAAAAAATATTTGGTATGGGACAGCGGCAGGAGAAGCAGCTTAATATGAAGGGCTGCTGCCTGGAACTGGCACAGAGAAACACGCAGTCCAGTATTCCATTTGCCCTTTCTAATAAAGGCTACGGCTTTCTCTGGAACAATCCGGCCATAGGACGGGCTACGTTTGCAAACAATCTGACAGAGTGGGAAGCGCAGTGCTCACAGCATATGGATTTATGGATTACGGCTGGAGATACACCGGCAGAGATTGAAGAAGCGTATGCAAATGCCACCGGAAAAGTTCCGATGATGCCGGATTACGCTACCGGTTTCTGGCAGTGCAAGCTTCGCTATAAAACGCAGGAAGAACTGCTGAATGTGGCGAGAGAGTACAAAAAGCGGGGAATTCCTATTTCTGTAATCGTCTGCGATTTCTTCCACTGGACCAATCAGGGAGATTGGAAATTTGATCCTAAATTCTGGCCGGATCCCCAGGCTATGGTGGATGAACTGAAAGAGATGGGAATAGAACTGATGGTTTCTATCTGGCCGACAGTGGATGTAAACAGTGAAAATTATGAAGAGATGAAAGAACTGGGACTGCTGGTACGCTCAGACAGAGCAAATGCTGTGCAGATGCAGTTTATGGGGAATGAATATCTTTTCGATGCTTTCAATCCGGAATCCAGAGAATACGTATGGAACAAAGCAAAAGAAAATTATTACAAATACGGTATAAAGATATTCTGGCTGGATGAAGCGGAACCAGATTTTATGTTCCACTATGATTATGACAACTTCAGATATTTTAAAGGACCGGCAGTTAAAGTGTCCAATTTTTATCCGGTTGAATATGCAAAGACATTTTATGAAGGCATGGAGAAAGAGGGCCAGGAAAATATTCTGAATCTGCTTAGATGCGTCTGGGCAGGAAGTCAGAGATATGGCGCGCTGCTTTGGTCGGGAGATACACATTCGACGTTTGACTTCCTGAGAAATCAGCTGGCAGCAGGACTGAACGTGGGATTATCCGGCATTCCGTGGTGGACAACTGACATCGGAGGATTTACGGGAGGAAACATTCATGATCCCAAGTTCCATGAACTGCTGATACGGTGGTTCCAGTTTGGACTGTTTTGCCCTGTAACCAGACTGCACGGCTTCCGCGATCCGATTGATTTTTCTATTTCTAATGCTGCAAAAATGTGGAACCAGCCGTTTGGAAGCGGCGCAGAAAACGAGCTTTACAGCTATGGAGAGGATGTATATAAAATTCTGAAAGGTCTGGTAGACACAAGAGAAACTCTTCGTCCATACGTGAAGGAACAGATGGTGAAGGCTCATGAAAAAGGAACACCGGTTATTCGGCCGCTGTTTTATGACAATCCTGATGACCCGGCCTGCTGGGATGTAAATGATGAGTACATGTTTGGCCCCGACATTCTGGTAGCGCCCATTCTGTACGAAGGAATGCGGGAGCGCAGCGTATATCTTCCTGCGGGACGTACATGGAAAGAAGTACAGACAGGCAAGGTTTATGAAGGCGGTATAACTGTCCAGTGCGATGCGCCTTTATCTGTCATTCCGGTATTTACTACGAATGGTTCGGAATTCCGTTTTGTGGATTAAAAGATTAGAATATATGAGGGGGCTGTATTTACAGCGCCCTCATTTTACAATGGAGAAAACATGAAAAATTATCAAAATACAATGAATGCGTGCTTTGTTGGCTATATTTCTCAGGCAATCGTTAATAATTTTGCTCCGCTGCTGTTTCTTACATTTCAGACTAGCTATAAAATTCTCCTATCCCATATAACCATGTTGGTTACGATTAATTTTGGCGTGCAGCTGCTAGTGGATCTGCTGTCCACAAAATTTATAGATAAAATAGGATACAGAGCGGCAGCAATAGCCGCGCATATATGCTCTGCGGCCGGGCTGGTTTTATTGGCAGTCTTGCCGGATATACTGCGGGATCCTTTTACAGGATTGCTTGCTGCTGTTATTCTCTATGCAGTGGGCGGCGGATTAATTGAAGTGTTAATTAGCCCTATGGTAGAGGCGTGTCCTACAAAGAATAAGGAAAAGGCCATGAGCCTGCTTCATTCTTTTTACTGTTGGGGCCATGTAGGAGTCGTTTTGATTTCAACTATTTTTTTTGGAATTTTTGGTGTAGCGAATTGGAGAATTTTGGCTATACTATGGGCGATAATTCCGGCTGTAAATACCCTTATGTTTATCTGGGTACCGATAGCACCGCTTGTAGAGGAAGGCGAGAGAGGATATACGTTAAAAGAACTTTTTTCAAAGAAAATTTTTTGGGTATTATTACTTATGATGACCTGTTCAGGCGCCAGTGAGCAGGCGGTAAGCCAGTGGGCGTCTACATTTGCGGAAAAGGGGCTGGGTGTAAGTAAGACCGTAGGGGATCTGGCCGGACCTATGGCGTTTGCGGCGATGATGGGAGCTGCCCGGGTTTTTTATGGAAAATATGGGGAGAAAATAAATCTGGACCGGTTTATGAAGGGAAGTACAATACTGTGTATTTTTTCATATCTGTGCATCAGTTTGGTGCCGAATCCAGTAGTGGGATTGATTGGATGTGCCGTTTGCGGTCTTTCTGTAGGTATCATGTGGCCGGGGTCCTTTAGCAAAGCGGCTGCGGCGCTTAAGAATGGCGGAACAGCTATGTTTGCATTATTAGCTCTGGCAGGCGATTTGGGATGCTCCGGCGGTCCTACCCTGGCAGGTACAATATCCGGATATTTTAATGATAATTTGAAAATGGGAATTCTTGCAGCGATAATTTTCCCGGTACTTTTACTGATGGGATTATATGCCTGCGGCCGACTGGAAAAATGATTAAAACAGCTCCATGCCTGCGTGAAACCGTAAAGGAATGGAGCTAATAGTATGACCTTTTTTCTATACGCGCAATTTAATGTAAAAATCATAAAAAATACCATTGAAATTTACATGAATTAATGATAATCTTTGCTTAAGATGGCATGGAGGACACATATGTATCGGAAGATTATAGATTTTTTAGAAAAGTGGAAGAGCAGCAGGCACCGCAAACCATTAATTCTTCAGGGAGCAAGACAGGTAGGAAAAACCTATTCCATATTAGAATTTGGAAGAACGCATTATGAAAATGTGGCTTACTTCAATTTTGAAACGAATCCAAAACTGAATGCCACCTTTGAGGAGAACATCACTCCGGATTACCTGATCCCTATTTTATCTCATATTGCCGGGCAGACGATTATCAAAGAGAAGACATTGATCATTTTTGATGAAATACAGCTGTGTGAGCGGGCGCTGACTTCCCTGAAGTACTTTTACGAGAATGAACCGGATTATCATATCATCAGCGCGGGAAGCCTGCTGGGAGTGGCGGTAAACCGACAAACATTTTCATTTCCTGTAGGGAAAGTCGATATGAAAACACTTTATCCCATGGACCTGGAGGAGTTTATGCTGGCATTAGGGGAACAGGAACTGGTTTCCCAGATCAGGAGCTGTTTTCAGACCGATACGCCCCTTCCGTCAGCTCTTCATGACGCGGCAATGGGGCTCTACAGGCAGTACCTTGTAGTAGGGGGAATGCCGGAATGTGTTATGCAGTTTGCGGAAACCGGGGATTATATACTGGTGCGCCATACCCAGGATACGATTCTGGCAAGCTATCTCAACGATATGAGCAAGTACAACAATCAGAATGAAATAAAGAAAACAAGACTTGCCTACGATACGATTACAGCCCAGCTGTCTAAAAAAAATACACGTTTCCAGTATAAACTGATTAAAAAGGGCGGAAGAGCTTCAGAATTTGAAAACGCCATAGAATGGCTGACTCTGTCCGGTATTGTATCCCGGGTTTTTAAAGTGGAGCAGGTAAAAAAACCTCTGGAAAATTACAGGGACATAGCCGCATTTAAAATATATGTTTCGGATCTGGGACTGCTTTGCGCAAAAAAGGATCTGACCGCAAACGATATTCTTTATATGGTAGATGAAATCAATGACTTTAAAGGCGGCATGGCGGAAAATTATGTAAATGTACAGCTGTCCATAAATGGCTACAGAACGTATTACTGGGAATCCGCCAGAGGAGCGGAGATTGATTTTATTATTCAGAGAGAAGGGCAGCTGATTCCGATAGAGGTAAAGTCGGCTGATAATACCAGAGCCAAGAGCCTGAAAGTATATATGGATATGTATAAGCCGGCTTACGCCATAAAATTGTCAGCTAAAAACTTTGGACGCGAGGATAATAAAAAGATTGTTCCTCTCTATGCGGCTTTCTGCATTTAGGAGAAGTGTTTACGAGGTAATTTCATTATGAGGGAGAAAACACAGGGAAAAGAAAAAAACAGAGCATCGGAGAAGACGCGGTTTCATTTCCGCTGCTTTCAGAAAATGCACATGAAAATCCTGGCGCTGTGCCTGGGATGCGCCCTGGCGGCGCTGCTGCTGCAGACGTTTCTGTTCCAGCAGGCTTCCTCGGATCTGATTTACACCCAGAGCAAGGAAGAGATGGGAAAGTCCCTGGAAAATCTGCAGGACGATATGTACAGCCTGATTAAGACCATGGAGAGCGGCATGATTGATATCTACAATGAGAATGATTTCGTGCTGGATCTGAAAGCAGGCAGGGATATCTCCTACATGCGGGATGAATACTACCGGCTGGCCTTTGACCTGGGAACCGGCAGCTTCGATACGTCCAGCGCGGTGGTGGCCCTCTACCTCTACAACATGGACCATGAGATTATCAGCACCTACCGGCGGGCCGTGACGCCCAAACACAACTATCCCACGGATATCTACGAGGACGGAGAGTTCGGGGGCGGGGAAAAAGTGCGGGAGTATGTGGAATCCGACAATGCGGTGACCCTGATTACCAGCTATTATAATCCCTACCGGGAGAAAAACATTCTCCGGTTTGTGCTGAAAATTTACACCAGCGGCACCAACAGCGAAACAATCGGCTATGTGGTATGCGACGCAGACATCAAGGTGATCCAGTATCTCATGGAAAAATACCGGATCAATGACGACGCCTTTATCTGGCTGCAGCCGGAGGGGGACGCGCCGGTCTATCAGCTGGGGGATCTGGGAAACCAGGATGAAGAAAAGTTCCGGATGCTGGCGGAGAGCATTGAGGCGGGAGGCGAAGCGGCGGCCCAGCTGTTTTCCCACTCTGACCGGGTGTTTTTCAAGGCGGCCCAGAATAAGTACAACCTTTCCGCCTACGCGCTGATGCCCCAGTCCCTTTTGCAGGAAAATCAGAGAACGCTGACCCGGAACCTGTTCCTGATCGCGGGGCTGGTGATTGTGCTTGCCGTGCTGATTTCGACTTTTATTTCCCGCACCCTGTCCCGGCCCCTGGAGCGGATGACGGCTACGGTAAAACAGATCCGGGACGGCGATACCCGGCTGCGGATCACCGACTGCAAGGAGGACGAACTGGGAGAGCTGGGGAGAAGCTTTAATGAAATGCTGGACCGGATCGAGACCCTGGTAAGCCGGGAATATGAGGCAAAACTGCTGCTGAAGCAGGCGGAGTACAATGCCCTGCAGGCGCAGATCAATCCCCATTTCCTGTACAATACCCTGGATACCATGAGCAGCATTGCCGATATCCGGGGCTGTCCGGAGGTGAGCGCCCTCAGCCAGTCTCTGTCCAATATTTTCCGCTACAGCCTGGATATGAAGAATCCTTTTTCCACCGTGGCAGGGGAGATTGTACATCTGAAAAACTATATTTATGTAATGAACGTGCGGATGCAGGAAAACGTGGAGTACGTATTTGATGTGGAGGATTCTATCCTGAAGAGCACCATGCCCCGGATTTCCATTCAGCCTTTGGTGGAAAACGCCCTGACCCACGGGCTGCGGGGCTCCAGAAAAAAGAAAAAGATTGTGATTACAGCCGGGAAGGACGGGGAAAATCTGGTGATTTCCGTGGAGGACAACGGCATTGGCATTCCGGAAGAAGAGCGCCGGGAACTGCTGAATCCGGATCGGAAAAACCATACTAAGTCCATTGGCCTTAACAACATTCATTCCCGTATGAAGATTTTGTACGGAGAATCCTATGGCGTAACCATTGAGAGCCGAATCGGGGAGGGGACAAAGGTTTCCCTGGTAATTCCCAGTGTTCGCATGGAGGAGATTGACATATGGAAAGCAAAAAATACAAAATACTGATTGCGGACGATGAATACTGGACCAGAGAAAAGATCAGAAGAATGATCCAGTGGGACAAGTACGGCCTGCTGTTTCTGGAACCGGCTGTGGACGGGGAGGATGTGCTGCGGAAAATGGAGGAGCATCATCCGGACATTGTGATCACAGACATCAATATGCCCTATCTGGACGGTGTGGAGCTGCTGCGGATCCTTCAGGAGAAGTATCCGGAGGTGGTAACCTTCGTGATCAGCGGGTATGACGATTTTGACTATGTAAAAAACTCCTTTATGGCGGGCTCCATCAACTACCTGGTAAAGCCGGTGGGACGCATTGACCTGATTAACGCCCTGACCAAGGCCCTGGAGCTGATCAGCAAAAGAAGGCAGCAGAAGGAGGAAACCCTGCGGGCCGCTTCCTTCCTGCAGGACCGGGAGTTCAGCCAGCTTCTGGAACGGAAGGAAACCCCGTTTATGCCCAATATTACCATAAACGGGGAGATTGACTATGCGGGCGTGACCCTGATCCTGCTGAAAATCCACCGTCTGCAAACGCTGTCCGGCCGGTACGGCTATGATATGAACCGGCTTTCCTTTGCGGTCAAGCGCCAGCTTCATGAACTGATGGGGGATGAGGACGCCATCATTTTCAACCATGTGTACCGCTCCAACGAGTTTATCATTGTATCCGAGAAGGAAAACCAGGAGCTGCGGCCGCTGTTTGAGAAGATTTCCCTGAAGCTGGAACAGGAAGCGGAGTCCCCCGTTTCGGTGATTTTCAGCGACCATTCCTTTTCCATGGACAGCATCCACCAGGCCTATATCCAGACAGTTTCCCTGCTGATGACCAGACGGTTTGCGCCGGTAAGCCAGGTGATTTCCACCGGGAAAGGGGCCGGGGCCCAGGAGGAGATACGGAACCATTTCAGCGAGCGGCAGAAAAATGAACTGCTGACGCTGCTGAAGCGGGGACAGATGGAGGAGGCCAGGCAGTATATCCTCCATGAGATCGGACTGGAAGACTGCCAGGGAAACTGGTCCTACCTGGAGGTGCGCCAGACCGTCAAGCGGGTGGCCATGTTCCTGACAGAATATTTTTCCGATCTCTCCCAGAACCAGCCGGCGGGAACCGAGGATCTGGATCAGGTGCTGGACAAGGAGCTGGAGGCCCTGGACGGGAAGGGGCTGTGTGAACTGCTGCATGATTACATAGACAGCTGCACCGCCCTGTCCCAGTCAGAGGGGGACACCACCCGGGGAACCGTCCGCCAGGCGGCGGAGTATATCCAGGAGCACTATTTTGAACCGCTGACCCTGCGGGAGCTGGCGGAGCGCTACCATGTGGAACACTCCTATTTCTCCCGGATATTCCGCCGGGAGATCGGCACCAGCCTGCTGCAGTATATTACGAAAATCCGGATTGAAAAGGCCAAAGAGTACATCCGGAAGGGAAACGGAAACCTGACGGAGATCGCGTTTATGGTGGGGTATGACGACTATACCTATTTCAATAAGGTATTCCGCAAGTCGGAGGGCATGAGCCCCAGGGACTTCAGGGAGCAGATGGAAAAAGTTCAAAATTGACCAAGTATTTCAGCCAAAAAATTACTACCTCTTTTCCTTTTCTCTTTGCTATACTGGCGTTACAAAACCGAAGGCGGAAGGAGGGCTTCCGCCCAACATAAAAGGAACAGGAGGGAATGAGATTTATGATGAAAAAAGTAATGAGCGTTCTTCTTTGCGGCGCTATGGTGGCTTCCTTCGGTGTAACCGCACTGGCGGAGGAAGAGCATGAGCCGGTGACACTGTCCGTTCTGGCAGGCCAGTCCACCACGGACGCAGGCATTGAGGACATGATCGACGAGGCTCTGGCTGAGAAGTATCCCTGGGTAACCCTGGAGTGGGAATGTGTGGACTGGGGAAATGATTTCCAGCCGAAAATGCAGCAGTATCTGCAGTCCGGACTGCCGGATATCATGATCGGAAAAGCCCAGGATGTGGCCACCTACGCTCCCATGGGTGTTCTGGCCCCCATCGACGAGACCTATCTGGACAAGGGGCTGGATGCCGCCAGAGAGAACGTGACCATCGACGGCACCACCTACGGACTGGTTTACAATGCGCTGTACCAGGGCGTTTATTACAACAGAGCCATGTTTGAGGAGAACGGATGGGAGATCCCCAAAACCATCGATGAACTGCAGGCGATTATTGATGACTGCAACGAGAAGGGCATCGTGCCTTTTGCCAGCCATATGGTAGATACCTGGTCCATCGGAAATGTGACCATGCAGTTCATGATGAACGACGTATTCAATAAGGATCCGGAGTGGGGCGACAAGTTCCGTGCCGGCGAGGTTAGCTTCGCAGACAGCGAGGAAGCCCAGACCGCTTATAACTACAACAAACTGATCTTTGACAACACCTACGAGGATACTTTCTCCACCGAGCAGACCGACTGCGACGCCAGAATGGTGCTGGGCGAGGCAGCCATGAAGGTTTCCGGTTCCTGGTCCATCCAGAACTTCCTGGATATCGACGAGTCCTTTGATTTCGGAATTTTCCCGTTCCCCAACCAGACCGGCGATTCCAAGCTGATTTTCGAGCCCAACATCACCATTATGACCAGCGCGGAGACAGAGCATCAGGATGCGGTGAACGCGGTTCTGGATGTGCTGACCTCTGATCAGGAGCTGGCAGTGGAAATTTACGACTACACCAAGACGGCCTCCATGCTGAAGGACGTGAGCCCCACTTTCGACAATCCCAGCCAGACGGACATTGACGCTTACGCGGCAGAAGGACAGATTGTGGACGTAACCCTGGGCAACAACCAGCTGGTATGGGGCGGCTTCCAGGAGGAGAACGCCAAAGACATCGCGGCATGGCTGCAGGGCGATATTACCTTTGAGGAATGCCTGGCCGCATCCGATGCGAGAGTGGATACCAGCAGCGCAAGCTGACCGTAAATCCATAGAGATTGAAAGAATGGGGCTGCTGCAAAAAGAGTAAAAAATCTTTTTGCGGCACCCCCTTCTTTTTGAAACGGCAAATGCCGGGGGAGGCTGATAACATGACAAAGAAAAAAATCGGCGGAATGGAAAAGAGAATGTTCCGCCAGTATCTGATCATGGTGCTGCCGGGGATGCTGATCTTTACGGTGGGCCTGATCATCCCTCTCTTCCTCTCCTTCCGCTATTCCCTGACAGACTGGGACGGCATGTCAAAGGAGATGGGATTTGTAGGGCTGCAGAATTATATTGATCTGTTCAAAGACCAGAATTTCCGGGACGCCTGGTGGTTTACCATCCGGTTTACCATTTTCAATACGGTGATCCAGAATGTGGCGGCGCTGCTGTTTGCGGTGGCCCTGGATTCCGGCATCAAGGCCCAGAAATTCTACCGGGCGGCTTTCTTTATTCCCTGCCTGGTCAGCGCCATCATCGTTGGTTTTGTATGGCTGAAAATGTACTCCAATGTGCTGCCGGCCCTGAATGATCTGCTGGGCACCAATATTGACTTTGGCCTGTTCGGAAAGGGCGAGACAGTTCTGACCGGCCTTCTGATCGCCAACAACTGGCAGTGGATCGGCTACTGGATGCTGATTTACCTGGCGGGACTTCAGTCCGTGCCTGCGGAGCTGTATGAAGCCGCCAAGATCGACGGAGCGGGAGCGGTGAAGCGGTTCTTTAACGTGACCATTCCCATGCTGGCGCCGGCCATCACCATCTGCGTGGTGGGAATCACCACCGGATCCCTGAAGGTGTACGACCTGCTGGTATCTTCCACCAAGGGCGGCCCGGGCCGGGCGTCTACCTCGGTGATTTACCAGACCTACGCCACAGCCATCAACGGGCGGCAGTACGGATACGGCTCCGCCATGACCGTTACCCTGGTGGTGGTGCTGCTGCTGGTAGCTCTGATCCAGGTGAAAGGCCTTAGAAGCAAGGAGGTGCAGCAGTAGTGAAAATCGGAAAAAGAAAGAAAGAAAAGGACCTGGTTCCCAGCCAGCCTTATACCAGAACCACGCTGATCACCCAGATTGTGATGACCGTGTTCGCCATTCTGTTTCTGGCGCCTCTGTTTATTATTATAAATTACTCTTTTAAGACGAAAAAGGAACTGTATCTGGGAAGCCCCCTGTCGCTGCCCCAGTCCCTGAATCTGGAGAACTACGAGAAGGCCTTTGACAAGCTGGACCTGGCCACCACGTTTTTCAACACATTTTTCTATACGGCGGTAAGCGTGCTGATCCTGGCGCTGCTGTGCGGCATGACAGCCTGGGCTATTGCCCGGTGCAAACGGAAATTTTTCAAGTTTGCCTATGTGTATTTTATCGTGGGTATCCTGATTCCCTATCAGGCTCTGTTTTTGCCCATCTATACCATCGGCTATAAACTGAACCTGACCAACACCCGGTACGGCATTATCTTCATGTATGTGGCCACCGGTATTTCCTTCGGCGTCTTTATGATGACCAGCTTTATGAGCACCGTGCCGGTAGAACTGGAGGAGGCGGCCCGGATCGACGGCTGCTCGGTGTTTAAGACGTATTTTACCGTGGTTATGCCCCTGCTGAAGCCGGCCATGGCCACTCTGATTATTATGGAAGCCTTCCAGATCTGGAACGACTACCTGCTGGCCAGCCTGTATGTAAGCAAGAAGCAGCTTAAGACCCTGACGGTGGCCATACAGTCCCTGTTTTCCGCCCAGTCCAGCGACTATACCACCGCCATGGCGGCCATTGTGATTTCCGTGCTGCCCATTGCCATTCTGTTCATGTGCCTGCAGAAATATTTTATCAAGGGCATGACGGTAGGCGCGGTGAAAGGATAAGGAAAGCTATTTCAGGAGGAATTTGCGGAGATGAAAAGAGAGATTGCCCGGCATGTGCTGGGAGATATGACCGCCTGCTATGAGACGGATGAGTCCGGCAAGGTGGGACTGCTGCTTTGCCCTACAGCCCTGGCGGAGAAGCAGAGGGCAGACAAATCGGCCGCCGTGGACAGCCTGGTGCAGGTTAAACTGGCGGGAGACGAGTATAACGGAGCCTTTGCCCCGGGCCAGACCATGCGAGAGGGAGGCAGCGTAAAACAGCTGCGCTTCCGGGAGCAGAAGGTACTGGAAGATAAGGAAACCAACAGCCTGCGCATTGAAACCAGGCTGGCAGATGAAAGGGGCTGCGAGGCCCTGCACCGTCTGCTCTGGAACCAGGGAGCGCCCTATGTGCGGATGGAGACGGTGTTTGAAAATCACAGCGATGAGCCTGTATCTCTGGAGATGCTGGCCAGCTTTTCCCTCCAGGGGATCTCTCCCTGGATTGAGGGAGACTGCCACAATCAGATCATGGTGCACCGGATCCGGGGGCGCTGGAGCGAGGAGGGCCGTCTGGAGAGCCAGACCATGGAGGAACTGCAGCTGGAAACCTCCTGGACCAGGGAAGCCGTGCGCTGTGAACGGTTTGGCAGTATCGGCTCCATGCCGGTCAACAAATATTTCCCCTTCCTGGCCCTGGAGGACCGGGAAAACCATGTGTTCTGGGGAGCCCATCTGGAATCCCCCTCTTCCTGGCAGATGGAAATTTACCGGATGGATGACAATATTGCGGTGGACGGCGGCCTGGCGGACCGGGAGTTCGGCCACTGGCTGAAAAGAATTGCGCCGGGTGAAGCCTTTGCCTCTCCCCAGGCCATTGTGACGGTGTGCCAGACGGAGGAGCTGGACGTGATGGCGAAGCGCCTGACAGATGCGGGGGAAGAAGTACTGGCTTCTCTTCCGGAATTGGAAAAGGAACTGCCTATTATTTTTAATGAGTACTGCACCACCTGGGGCGACCCCTCCCATGAGAATATTCTGCAGATCCTGGACGCCATTAAGGACAAAGGTTTCTCCTATTTTGTCATTGACTGCGGCTGGTACAAGCAGGAGGGAGACGTGTGGGAGCTGAGTATGGGAGATTACCAGGTTTCCCCCTTCCTGTTCCCGGAGGGCCTGGAAAAGACCGTGGAGGCCATCAAAGGAGCGGGGCTGAGGCCCGGCATCTGGTTTGAGATTGAAAATGCGGGTCCGGCATCCAAAGCGTACCGGAAAAATGAGCATTTCCTGAAAAGGGATGGAGTCAGCATTACCACCCACCGCCGCCGGTTCTGGGACATGCGGGATCCCTGGGTGCAGGACTATCTGGAGGAAACAGTGATCGGAACGCTGAAAAAGTATGGCTTCGGCTACATTAAGGTAGACTACAACGATGATTTCGGCATCGGCGCGGACGGATGCGAATCCCAGGGAGAGGCGCTGCGGCAGAATATGCAGGCCACCTATGACTTCTTTGAAAAAATGGCAAAGGAGATCCCGGGCCTGATCGTGGAGAACTGCGCTTCCGGCGGGCACCGGCTGGAGCCCGGCTTTATGAAGCGCTGCAGCATGGCCTCTTTCTCCGACGCCCATGAGTGCGTGGAGATTCCCATCATTGCGGCCAACCTTCACCGGGTAATCCTGCCCAGGCAGAGCCAGATCTGGGCGGTGATCCGGGAGACGGATTCGCTGAAGAGAATGGCCTACTCTGTGATCAACACGTTCCTTGGCCGTATGTGCATCTCCGGCGACGTACTGCATCTGACGCCGGAGCAGTGGGCGGTTCTGGAGGGAGGCATGGCCTTTTACAGAAAGATCGCCCCGGTGATTGCAAAGGGACAGTCCTACCATTTCGGAAGCGAAGTGAAGAGTATGCGCCATCCGGAAGGCTGGCAGATCCTTCTGCGGGCAGGGGAGGAGGAAGCGTACCTGACGATTCATACGTTCGGCGGAAAACTGCCGGAGGAGATTGCCATAGATCTTCCTCAGGGCGTGCCTGCCAGAGCAGAAGAAATCTTCTCTGATACAGCGGAAGAGGTGACGATTGAGAACGGAAAGCTGCGCTACGCCCCGAAGGAGAACTGGAAGGCCGTGGCAGTGAGACTGGCAAGATAAGGGCGGAAGCATGGGATCCTGAACTGACAAAAGAATCTTCCAAAAGCATTGACAAAGACGGTGTTTTTGGAAGATTCGCTTTTTATAAAGCGGAAAAGCCGGAAAGAACAAATAGACATTGCATTATCTGTAAAGTATGCTATACTTTGAAACAAGTAAATAATAGCGAAGTAGGAATTTATGCGTTAAGTGTTCATTGGCTGGGGAGTCGCCGTGAAACGAAAAGCTGCTGATAAGAAGGCTTACGATATATTTTCCGCACCCGTTGCTGCATATGAGAACATCTCATAATGTGGAGGGATTATTATTTATGGTAACGACTCTGACCGTATGAAAGCATTATGGAGGTGTTTTTATTATGCAGAAAAACAGCTGCAGGACTTACTGGAATGTGAGGACTCTTGTCTTCATGGCTCTTCTCGTAGCAATGCATCTGGTGCTTACCAGAGTGCTTGTGGTGGAACTGGGTGCTTACCGGATTTCGGTGGGAAGTGTCTGTACGATTCTGGCCGGTCTCTGGATGGGACCGGCAGCAGGAGCTGTCTGCGGTTTTACGGCGGACATCCTGGGATGTTTCATGAAAGGATATGCGGTGGACCCCTTTATCACCGCTGCCGCTGCCTGCTGGGGACTGATCCCCGGACTGGCGAAATATTTCTATGCCGGAAGGAGCCGAAAAGGCAAAACGGTGGGCATTGTACTTACCATTGTGGCGACTGCGGCGATCAGTTCACTTGTTTTGACAACATCCGGACTGGTGCTGTTCCAGGGGTATAATTTCTTTACGATTATTCCGGGCAGACTGGTTCAGTTTGCACTTCTGGTTCCCATTTACTGTGTGCTGACCTGTTTTTTGTATTTCAGCCCGCTGACCTTTTTGGTGATGGATACCGTGAAGCCGGCGGTGCTGAAAAAAAAGACGGTCTGAAAAAAAAGGAAAGGAATAAAATATAACATATAATAAGAGGACTTAAAACAAATAGTAAAAATAAATTTCAGAAATGTGTTGCATTATCTGCGGCGCTGTGCTATGATACACACAAGCAGATTTTCTGAGGCAGCAGCCATTCTGAGAATTCTATTTTCATATCTGGGACATGTGTCCGTCTGTCGGAATTTCCTGCTTATCTTCAGAGTGTTGTGAATGATGACATTGTTGCGGCGGTATGCAGAGGCAAAGGAGGGACGGCCATGGGATAAAAAAGACAAAGAACCGGAGAAACAGGGACAGTCTTTCGGATTTCTGACAGGAGGAGAAGGATGGAGATGACAGTTCTTCTGCACCTGATAGCGATTGGAACAGCGGCGGATCTGATCGGGGGGAAGATCCCCAACGGTCTGATTGCGGCAGGCCTGCTCTGCGGAGCGGCGGGACAGGCCATATTATCCCGGGGAGCGGGACTTGCCTGCTGGCTTGCGGGCGCGGCGCTTCCGGTCCTGCTTTTCGGGGGCCTGTACTGGCTCCGCATGATCGGAGCCGGGGACGTGAAACTGCTGTGTGTAATCGGAGGCTTTCTGGGGCCTGTCCCCTGTTTTTTCTGTATGCTTCGCGCGATTCTGTTTGGCGGAATCATTTCTGCCTTTCTGGTTGTAAAAAGACATAATCTTTTTGTACGTCTGTTCTATTTCAGAACTTATATCACGCAATTATTAAAAACGGGCCAGTGGAGTCCTTACCGCAGGGAAAATGACGGGGACGGGCAGTTCTGTTTTTCTGTGCCGATTCTGCTGGGACTTCTGACCATGCTGGGAGGTGGCCGGTAATTAATGAAAAAAAGCATATTTGCGGTCTGCGACCTGGAAGCGTCTTATGCCAGAAACCTGGCGGAGTACATGAATGAGCGGCGCCATGCGCCCTTCGAGGTACAGGCCTTTACAAATCTGGACAGCCTGGAGGATTTTGCCTCCCAAAATCACATCGAACTGCTTCTGATTTCCACGAACGCCATGTGCGACAGGGTGAAGCAGATGGACGTGGAGAGAATTATCATTCTTTCAGAGGGAGAAACGATGGCGGATATCGGGGAGAATCCCTTTGTCTATAAGTATCAGCCCTCCGACCAGCTGATTGCGGAGGTGATGGGATACTACGCGGAGACCGGACCGCAGGTTATGCCGGAGCCGCTGTCCCTCTCCGCCACGGAGCTGATCGGGGTGTATTCGCCCCTGGGACGGCTTGGCAAAACCGCTTTTGCTCTGACCCTGGGCGAAATACTGGGTGAAAAAAAGAAAGTGCTGTATCTGAACCTGGAAAATTTCAACGGGTTTGAGACGCTGTTTGATCAGAATTATTCCGCGGATATTTCCGATTTGCTTTATTTTGCCAGGCAGAACGAGGGAAACCTGATTTACAGGCTGAGCGGCATGATCCGCTCCCTGGGGCGGCTGGACTATATTCCTCCCGCGTTTTCCCCCGGAGACCTGCGGGATGTGGGACATGAGGAATGGATTTCGCTTTTTTCCCGGATTGAGGCCTGGGGGGACTATGAAGTTATCATTCTCGACCTGGGGAGCCAGATTGAGGACGTGTTTCAGATTCTGAAAAGATGCGGGCGGGTCTACATGCCGGTTCTGGATGACCCGGTTTCCAGAGCGAAGCTCCTTCAGTTTGAGAAAAATCTGAGGGCGCTGGAATGCGGGGAGGTGGAGGAAAAACTGGTGCGCCTTCACCTGCCCCGGTGGGGACGGGGCGAAGAACTGGAACTGCCCCAGACCCTGGCGGGAGGAACGCTGGGACGGTATGTGCGTCAGCTCTTGGAGACGGGACGGGACGAAGGAGGCGAACCATGACGGGAGAACGGTTCCGGGATCTGCGTGCCCGGCTGATGAAGCGGCTGGAGGAGTACCAGGAAGTTACGGATCAGGAGATCTGTCGGCTGATCGATGAACTGATGCTGGAGTGCGGCAGGGATTCCTATATCCGGCTTTCCGAGAGAGAGCAGGTCCGGAAGGAACTGTTCAATTCCGTCCGCCGTCTGGATATTCTGCAGGAGCTGGTGGACGATGACACGGTGACGGAGATCATGGTAAACGGCACGGAAAATATTTATGTGGAGAGGCAGGGCCGGCTTTTTCAGTGGGATCGGAAATTTTCTTCCAGGGAAAAGCTGGAGGATATCGTGCAGCAGATTGTGGCAAAGTGCAACCGGGTGGCAAATGAGGCGGTATCCATTGTAGACGCGCGGCTGGAAAATGGAGCCAGAGTGAATGTGGTGATGGCGCCGGTGGCTATTGAGGGGCCGGTGATTACCATTCGCCGCTTCCCGGATCATCCCATATCCATGGAGCAGCTTATCGCCTGGAACACCGTGTCCCGGGAGGCAGCCCTGTTCCTGGAAAAACTGGTGCGGGCCGGGTACAACATTTTTATCAGCGGCGGAACCGGATCCGGAAAAACGACCTTCCTGAACGCCCTCTCCCACTATATTCCCCGGGACGAGCGGATTGTGACCATTGAGGACAACGCGGAGCTTCAGCTGCAGGGAGCCAGAAATCTGGTGCGACTGGAAGCCAGGAGGGCCAATGAAGAAGGGGATAATGAGGTGACAATCCGGGATCTGATCCGGGCCAGCCTGCGGATGCGGCCGGACCGGATTATTGTGGGGGAAGTCAGGGGAGAAGAAACCATTGATATGCTGCAGTCCCTGAATACGGGGCATGACGGGTCGCTGAGCACCGGTCATGGGAACAGCCCCCGGGATATGCTCTCCCGGCTGGAGACCATGGTGCTGATGGGACTGGAGATTCCGGTGCAGGCAGTGCGGCGGCAGATCGCCTCCGGCATTGACCTGATGGTGCACCTGGGGCGGATGCGGGACAAAAGCCGCAAGGTTCTGGAGATACTGGAGATCACCGGGTATGACTACAGATTGGGGGAAATACAGACCCATTCCCTGTTTGAGTTTGAGGAGCAGGGAGAGGATGAGGAGGGAAAAATATCAGGAAGTCTGGTAAAAAAAGGAGAACTGCAGAAACGGCAGAAGCTGGCGCGGGCCGGGCTGGCCTGAACAGGCCGGCCCGGGATTACGGCCGGTACCGCCTGTCTTTCAGAGAAGGAGTTTTTTACAGTCTCATTTATCTGGGGCTGGACGCGGCCGTGAGTTTCCTGTTCTTCCGCGCCTGGATCCCCTGGCTTCTTTTCCTTGGCGGACTGCCTCTTTTTCTGAAGGACCGGAAAAGGCAGCTGGTCCGCCGGCGGGGAAGGGATATGCAGGAGCAGTTTCTGACAGGGATACAGCTGGTGTGTACGTCTCTTCAGGCCGGATACGCGGTGGAGAACGCTTTCGGGGAGGCTCTGAAGGAACTGAAAAAGATTTATTCCGAAGAATCCTTTATTGTGTCGGAATTTACATATCTGACAGTACAGACCGGGCTGAACCGTTCTATCGAATCGCTGCTGGAGGATCTGGGGGAGAGAAGCCGGGTGGAGGATATCCGAAATTTTGCGGAAGTTTTTTACACGGCGAAGCGGACCGGAGGGGATCTGATGGCGATTATGCGAAACACCATATCCAGCATTCAGCAGCGGCAGGAGACCCGGATGGAGATCGAAACCACGCTGGCGGGCAAGATGATGGAGCAGAACATGATGAGTGCGATACCCATGCTGATTCTGGGGTACGTTTCCCTCACCTCGCCGGAGTTTCTGGAGGTTATGTACACCAGTCCGGCAGGAAAAATCGTGATGGCAGTCTGCCTTGCAATCTATGGGGCTGCCTGCCTGTGGGGCAGGAAAATTATGACGATAGAGGTATAGAAGGTGAAGACAGAAGCAGGACGGAGATGAAGTATGAAAGCACCGAAAAATCCACTTCTCAGACTGGGAGAATTTCTTGCGGATAAATGGGGAATGGCGAGTCCGGAAGGAAAAAATAAAGGGCTGGTGGGAGATCTGACAGCGCTGGCCGGACGGAAACGGCAGGCGGGAAGGGCATATTACGCGAAAAAAATCGCGGACTGCCTCCTTCTCGGGGCGGTTATGGGACTGCTGTGCGCTGTGGTTTATTTCACCGTGGACCGAGGCAGCCGGCTTGTGGAAAACAATCAGCTGCAGCGGCCGGGATACGGGATGGGCGACAGAAAAGAGGAGCTGGAGGTGCAGCTGGAAGGGGAGACGCAGCCGTTTGAGATGACTGTGACCGTGCAGGGACGCAGATACACCAGCCGACAGGCGGAAGAACTGCTGGAAAAGGGCAGAGATACACTGGAGGAGCTTCTGCCGGGAGAAAATGAATCGCTGGACGCGGTGAGAAGCGGGCTGAATTTTCCATCCTCCCTGGAAAACGGGGCAGTGACGGTTGAATGGATGACAATGCCCTACGGAATGATTGATGAGAATGGGCAGATCACCGGACAGCCGGATGAACAGGGGAGCGTGGTGGAGATACAGGCGGTTCTCACCTGCCAGGAGCAGGAGCTGATTTATGAGACGGCGGTCTGTGTCTACCCTCCGGTACTGTCAGAACAGGAGCAGCTTTGGCAGGCGGTGGAAAGCGAAGTGAAGCGGGCAGACGAAGAGGGGGCCCGGGATGAGGTCCTTGACCTGCCCGGGCAGGTAGAAGGGCGGAAGGCAACCTGGCTGCGGCAGAGGGAGGCGCTGGTTCCCCTCTTTCTGGCCCTGACTGTCATTCTGCCGCTCTGCCTCTGGCTGCAGCGGGACCAGAAGGTCCGGCAGAAGGCCGGGGAGCGCAGGCTGCAGATGGCGCTGGACTACCCGGAACTGATGTGGAAAATGACCATGCTTCTGGGAGCCGGCCTGACCATCCGGGGAACGTTTCTGAAAATCGCGGCAGAGTATCGGAAAAACCGTACCGGCCAGATCCGGTACGCCTATGAGGAAATGCTGTTTGCCTGCGGCGAGATGAAGAGCGGGGTGCCGGAGAGCACGGCCTACGAAAATTTCGGCAGGCGGTGCGGCCTCCCCCAGTATATCAAGCTGGGCTCCCTTTTGTCCCAGAACCTGAAAAAAGGCTCCAAAGGACTGGCATCCATTCTGGAAAAGGAAGCGGCCTCTTCCATGGAAGAGCGCCAGAATATGGCCAGAAAGCTGGGAGAACAGGCGGGGACAAAGCTGCTGTTTCCCATGGCAATGATGTTCGGGGTTGTGCTGACGGTTCTGATTGTACCGGCTTTTCTGTCAATGTAACGGAGAACGCATGGCGGGAAGGGAGGAAGTAGATGGGAAAACAGGGACATATCGTTTCTTTTCTTCGGGAACAGGACGGAGTCGGAATTGTGGAGATTATTCTGATACTGGTGGTTCTGATCTCTCTTGTGATTATCTTTAAAAAGCAGCTCACCAGCCTGGTGAACAGCATACTGGGCAAGATTACCAGCCAGAGCAACAGTATCTGACAAAGGAGGAGGTACAGATGAGAAAAGAAAGGGGAGCCATCACGGTTTTTTTCAGCCTGGTCAGCGTGCTGTTTCTGTCCCTCATCTGTACCGCGGCGGAATCCGCCAGGATCCAGGGAGCCAGGGCGCAGGCGGCCAATATTGCGGACATGGGAAATTATTCCGTGTTTGGAGAGTTTGAAAAAAGGCTCCTGGAAGAGTATGAGATTTTTGCCCTGGATGCCTCCTACGGGACGGGAGATTTTTCCATGGACCGGGTCAATGACAGGCTTCGGGATTTCATGGGGAAAAATGCCGGAAAGGAGGTAAAGGGGCTGGCCGGCCTGTGCTTTGAGCCCTGGCAGCTGGAACTTCAGGAGAGCGAGATTCTGGAGTACGCTCTCCTGACGGACCGGGGCGGAGAAGCCTTTTACCAGCAGGCGGTCTCCTATATGAAGCAGACCGCGGTGACGGGAACCATCGGGAAACTGTTTCAGTACCACCACGATGCCCAGTCAGCCAAAAGCGACCAGGAAGAATTTAAACGAAACGAAAACAGTTCGCAGGAGCAGATGGAGAATCTGGAGCAGCAGGAAGCGGAGAAGAAAAAAGAGCTGGAGGAGCAGGCGGCCCAGGCGGAAAGCGCCGGGGACGGGAGCATGGTAATTGTAGGCGGCCAGCCGTCCCAGGCGCCGGACGCGGAGAACCCTTTTGATGCGGTGGAACAGCTGAAGAGCAAAAGTATGCTGGATGTGCTTTGCAGCAAGTACGGCGTGTCCGGGCAGACTGTATCCAAAAGCCAGATTGCCTCCAAGAGAAGGAAGAAAACCGGTACCATGGAACTGCCTTCTGAAAACGGAGGCCTGACCGCCAACCTGCTTTTCCGGGAATATCTGCTGGATCATTTTCCCGGCTATCAGGACAGGAAAGAGGGCGAAAAGCTGAACTATCAGATAGAGTATGTGATCGGCGGAAAACGGTCAGACCGGGAAAATCTGAAGACAGTGGTGAACAAACTCCTTTTGCTGCGGGAGGGCTGCAATTATGTGTACTGCGTGGCCAACCGAGAGATGAATACGCAGGCGGGAGCTCTGGCTGCCCTGCTGGTGGGATGGCTGGGCGTTCCGCCCCTGATTACCGTTATGAAGCATGCCCTTCTGCTCTCCTGGGCCTATGGGGAAAGTATGCTGGATGTAAAAACCCTGATGGACGGCGGAAGCGTTCCCATGGCAAAGACAGAGGCTACCTGGCGGCTTACCCTGGATAAGCTAACAAACATAGAGGGGCTTCTGCGGGAGGACGGGGCTTCCAGGAAAGAAGGGGAGGACTACCGGGCGCACCTTCGTATTCTGCTGAATTTGCAGTCTGTTTCCACGCAGAAGAAGCGGGCGGTGGATCTGGTGGAACTGAATCTTTCCTCTGTGCCGGGCCTTTCCAATTTCCAGGCGGACCACTGCGTGGTGGGCATACGCGCCCGGTCCTCCTGGAGGATCCGTCCGGTGTTTGCCAGGGTGCCGGCCGTGTTTCTGGGAGTGCCCTCTTCCGGGCTTTTGGTGACAGCAGACAGCGGTTTTACCTATGAAAACTAAGCGGGGTGAGAAAGAATGCTCTTTGGATGCCGAATGCATATCTCTATATCCTGTCAAAGTACGGTTCGAAAAGGTTCGAACACAGCTTTTCTAAGAAAGGAAACTCTCTCTCCCAAAATAAAAAAGGCGATTCCGGGCAGAAGAAGAGCATTCTTTCTTGCTCCGCTTAAAGCGGCCCTTACCGTAGAGGCCGCTGTGGTTCTTCCTGTTTTCGTGCTGTGCATGGCCGCCTGTATGCAGTTTATCCAGGTGATGGAGACGGCGGGGAAATTTGGAAGCGCCCTGTGCGAGACCGCCCAGGAGCTGGCGGCAGCGGCGTACGCGGCTGACGATGAAGAGGGCCCCGGCGTTCTGGCTGCCGGACTTTCCGCGGTCTATGCCCAGAGCCAGGTGCTGGGGAAAGCGGGAAATCCAGAGAATGTCAAGAACGTAAACTTCCTTCTCTCGTCTTTCCTGAAGGAGGAGCAGATGGTGGATCTGGTGATGACCTACCAGGTAAAGACTGTGGTGAGAGGTGTGAAAATACCGGGGGTTTTCTTCCTGCAGCGGGGGAGCGTAAGGGCCTGGACCGGCCGGGCCGGATCAGACGGTACGGCGGGAAACGCCGGGCAGGACGGGACAGGCGTTAAGGTGTATGTGACAGAATTCGGAACGGTCTACCACCGGGACCTGCAGTGCAGCCATATTAAGCTGACCATCCGGCCGGTGTCCGCAAGTCAGGTGGACAGCCTGCGAAATACATACGGAGCCGGGTACGATCCCTGCGAAAAATGTGGGGACAAAGCAGGAAGCCGGGTATATATTACCAGCGACGGAAACAAATACCATTCGACGCTGGAATGCAGCGGTCTGAAGAGAACGATTAAAGAAGTGGATCTGGAGGACGTCTCCCACATGAGGGCCTGTTCCAGATGCGGGCAGACCGTGGGATAAGCAGGGAAAAGGAGGGTGTATGGAAGAAGGCAGAATCTGGGCCCAGATACTGACGGCAGTATTTCTGGGTATCTGCGGGGCAGCGGATTTTAAAAGCAAAAGGATTCGAAGGCCGGTTCCGCTGATTTTTGCCGCCGGGATGCTTCTGTTCCACATCCTTTTAAGGGACGCGGACTGGATCAGCCTCTTTGGGGGGATCCTGGTGGGGCTGGGACTGCTGGCGGCGGCCAGACTGACCGGGGAGGCCATCGGGTACGGAGACGGGCTGACGGTAGCGGCCTGCGGCGCGGCGGTGGGATTTGCGCAGACCTTCTGCGTTTTTGCCCTGGCAGTATGCCTGGCGGCGGTCTGGTCTGCCATTCTGCTCCTGTTTAAGAAGGCGGGAAGAAAGGACGCGATTCCTTTTGTGCCGTTTCTGTTTGCCGCGCAGATCTGTGTGATGGCCGGGGTTCTCAGACAGAGTGGATTCGGAAACTAGAAGGGAGGAATGGCCGGTGGCGGAAGAAAAAGGAAGTTTTACGGTGGAGGCGGCCCTGCTGATGACTCTTATTATTCCGGTGCTGACCGCGCTGCTGTACGGCAGCTTCTATCTGCATGACTGTGCTGTGATGCAGGGGGCCGCCTGCGAACTGGCGGCGGTGGGAAGTACGCTTCGGACGGAGCCTGACAGGGAGGCGCTTATGGAACAGAAACGAAAAAAACTGCTGCAGGGACGGCTTCTCGGAACCAGGGACAGCAGCATGACCCTGGCTGTTTCAGAGTCGGAAGTGAAAGTATCCTGCAGCGGAAACTTCTATGTGCCGGGCCTGGTTGGGCGGCTGCTGGGAGAGGACCTGGGCCGGATAGAAAAAAGCTGGACCAGAAAGCTGCAGGATCCTGCCGGGACAATACGGAAAGTCAGGGGACTGCGGGCTATGCTGGATGCTGCAAAGGGGTGAAATCTTGGAAGTAAGTTATCAGAGAGATCTGAACCGGAATTATATGATTACGGAGACGCCGGGAATAACCGGGGAAGAGTATACCGTGCGGATGCTGGAGAAAAATCAGATCGAGGGGCTTCTTCCCCTGAGCGTAAGAAAAATGGACGGAAAAATTTATCTGTACTATGAGATTACCTCAAAGCAGCCCCTGACCCATCTGTATGAGACCCGCACCATGAAGAGCGCCGCTATGGAAAGCCTGCTGTACGGCATCAGCCAGGTGCTGGAGCGGATGCGTCCTTATCTGCTGGATGGACAGGCGCTTATTTTTGCCCCGGAGTATGTATTCTCAGACATGAATACGGGGAAGATCTGGCTTTGCTACATGCCGGGAAACGAAGGCGGGGAGGAGCGGGGCCAGGAAGGCTTCCGCCGTCTGGCGGAATTTCTCCTTAAAAGGCTGGACCATGGAGACCGGCGGGCGGTGGACCTGGGGTATGAACTGTTTGCCCGGGTTTCAGCGGATAATTTCAGCCTGGGGGAAGTGCTGAAAGGGGCCGCCGCGTTTTCCACAGAACCGGAGGGCAGGAGCGTGAAAGAAAAGGAGGCCGGGCGGACAGAAGGGGATTTTAAAAAAGAAGAAGGAAGGGTGCTTCCGGAACGGCAGGAAAAGAAAGAGAAGAAAGAGAAAAAAGGACCGGGACGGCAGGAAAAGAGGGGAAGAAAAGAGCCGGGGCAGAACCGGAAGCCGGGCGAAAAAAAGAAGAAAGCGGCCAGTCTGGCGCTGTGCGGTTTGGCGGTAGCCGCAGGCACCGGAATTTTTATGGGGATCGTGTATCTGGCGGATCTGGATCTGACCCAGACCGGCGGGCTGGCTTTTTTCTGTCTGGCTGTGATATGGGGGATTTACCGGGCGGCTGCGGGAAGAAAGGACAGAGAGAAAAAAATATGGCCGGAAGATGAGGAAGAGGAAGATGAGGATGCTTTTATGGAGGCGGTGCTGGCGGAAATTTACGCCGGCAAAGAGGAACCGGCGGCTTCAAAGCCGGCCGTTTTTCCGGACAGGGAGCCGGAGGGTGAGACCCGGTGCCTGACGGAGCCGGCCTTTCGCGCCCGGCTTCGGCTGGTGAGCCAGGAACCGGAAAAATATCCGGATCTGGAGGTGGAAGGAAGCACGGCCCTGCTGGGAAAAAAGCGGGACCAGGTAGATCTGTGGGTGAGGATGGAGGCGGTCAGCCGGGTCCATGCCAGGCTGGAACGGACAGAAGAGTGCGGTTTTGTGACGGATCTGAACTCCATGAACGGAACCTTTGTAAACGGCGAGAGGCTTCATCCCAATGAAAAACGGCGCCTGTGCAGCGGAGACAGAGTCAGCTTTGCAAACCTCCATTATCGGGTGAAAATCAGGGAATTTTAAGGAACGCCGCTTGTTTTTTGCCCCGTCGGGGGCTATACTGAAAGAATGAACGGCTTAGAAAATTTTTTCAGATCAAAAAACAAAGTGAATCTGCTTCTTGCGGCGGCCAACATTCTTGTCTTTCTGGTGCTCTCCGCCATGGGAGACACGGAGGACGGATATTTTATGCTCCGGCACGGAGCCTGTTATACGCCGGCTATCCTGGAAGGAGAATATTACCGGCTGTTTACGGGGATGTTTCTCCATTTCGGCATTTACCATATCGCCTACAATATGCTCTGTCTGCTGCTCATGGGCAATTATCTGGAAGAGATCGTAGGCTCTGTCCGATACGCGGTGATTTATCTGGGGGCCGGATTGGCAGGCAACCTGCTTTCCATGGGACTGGAACTAAGGAGCGGCAGCTTCGCGGTATCAGCGGGGGCTTCCGGGGCGATTTTCGGAGTGATGGGCGCCCTTTTCTATGTGGTGCTTCGGGGCAGAGGCCAGGTGGGGAGCGGGACGGCAGGCCGGATGGGGATGATGCTGGTTCTTATGGTTCTGCAGGGCTTTGCCGATACGGGAACGGATAACGCGGCGCACATCGGCGGGCTGGCGGCAGGCTTCCTTCTGGCAGTGCTGCTGTACCGCAAAAAAAGAAGAAATCCAGGACCCGAGGCCTGGGAACTGTGATATAATGATAGGCGAATACTCCCGGTTTCGGACGCGGCAGAAGGAGAGCCGCGTCGGGCGGGCAAACAGACAGGAGGCCAGATAAGATGAGAGACGATAACTGTATTTTCTGTAAAATTGCAAACGGGGAGATCCCTTCCGCCACTCTTTACGAGGACGAGGACTTCCGGGTGATACTGGATCTGGGGCCGGCATCCAAGGGACATGCCCTGATTCTGCCCAAGGAACATGCCGCCAATCTGTACGAGCTGCCGGACGAGCTGGCGGCCAAAGCCATGGTGGTGGCCAAGAAGGTGGGAAGCGTCCTGGCAAAGGGATTGAACTGCGACGGCCTGAATGTAGTGCAGAACAACGGAGAGGCCGCGGGGCAGACCGTTTTCCATTTCCATATCCATCTGATCCCCCGATTCAAGGGAGACGAAAAGCAGGTGAAGCTGACCTGGGAGCCGGGCAAACTGACAGATGAGGTAAAAGAAGAAGTATTGAAACTGTTTCCGTAAAATGGAGGGCAAAATGAAACGATGCGGCGGGGTTTTCAGTGATATTGACGGGACGTTTCTTGATTCAGATCATAAAGTGCTGCCCCGGACCATAGAGGCCATAGAGCGCCTGAACGAGCAGGGGATCCCGTTCGCCCTTGTATCCGCCAGAAGTCCCGGGGAGATTTATCCCATACTGGAGCAGTACGGACTGCGCTGCCCGTTTATTGCCTGCAGCGGCGGGCTGATCCTGGATGAAAACAGACAGGTCCTCTGGGAGCAGGGAATGGAACAGCAGGAGGCCGGGGAAATCATCCGCTGGGCGGAGGAGCAGCAGCTGCCTCTTGCCTGGTGCGCCTATTCACTGGATCAGTGGATCGTAAAGGACAGAAAAGATCCCCGAATCAGAAAGGAAGAAGAGATCGTAGGGATCTGCGCCAGGGAAGGAAGCATTTCGTCTCTGCCGGAGGGAGACCGGATCTACAAACTGATGTGCATCTGTGACCCGGAAAAAACGCTGGAGATCGAAGAAAAACTGACGGAGCGCTTCCCGGGGCATTCGATTGCAAAGTCCTCCCCCATTCTGATTGAGATTATGGCGGGAGGCATCCATAAGGCCCGGGCCGTGGAATGGCTGTGCCGCTTTTGGGGAATCAGCCCCCGGGAAACCCTGGCTTTTGGGGACAATTACAATGACCTGGAGATGCTGCAGCTCTGCCGGGGAGCCGCTATGGGGAACGCGCCGGAGGAGATCCGGCAGAAAGCGGAATATGTAACAGCCGATCATGACCATGACGGGATATACAGGCTGTTAAAGGAACTTTCCATAATATGACAAAGAAGTCTTTCGGCCATAAATGTGAAGGAAAGCTGCAAAAAAGTACATATGCTTCCGGTACATCCAGGTGGACAGATGTCGATAGGACAAAGTGAACACCGGATGTACCGGAAGCAATGAAATCTTTTTGCAGCGTCCTTTTTTTTATGCTTTGTTTTCCGCCGCCTCTTCGATGAGTCCCGCGATCATGGCAATGGCATCGCTCTGGCCGCTCTGCTTCATGGCCTGGATGTAAACGTCCCGGTCCCGGTACAGTTCCAGGATGGAGGAGAGGAGTGTTTCACTGGTGATGGATTCCTCCTCCAGGACCATGGAAAATCCCTGCTGCCGGAAGGACCTGGCGTTGAGCAGCTGGTCTCCTCTGCTGGCGGAAGCCGGCAGGGGAATCAGCAGGTTGGGCTTTCGCAGGGCCAGCAGCTCACAGATGGCGTTGGCGCCTGCCCGGGAGACCACCACGTCCGCCAGGGCGAATAGATCGGCCAGCTCTTTCTGGATATATTCAAACTGGACGTATCCATCTGTATGTTCCAGGCCGGTATCCAGGTTGCCCTTTCCGCACAGGTGAATGACCTGGAAGGTTTTCAGCAGATCCGGCAGAATATTCCGGATGGCGGTGTTTACAGCCACGGAACCCTGGCTGCCCCCGATAACCAGCAGGACAGGACGGCCGGATGTAAAGCCGCAGAAATTTAAGGCGGCCAGCCGGTTTCCGTGGAGAAGTTCCTGGCGGATGGGAGAGCCGGTGAGCGCCGCTTTCCCCTCCGGCAGATATTTCACGGTTTCAGGGAAGTTGCAGCACACCTTCGTGGCGGCCGGGATAGCCAGCTTGTTGGCCAGTCCCGGGGTCATATCCGACTCATGGATGATGGTGGGGATATGGCAGCGCTTTGCCGCCTGGACCACAGGAACGGTTACAAAGCCTCCCTTGGAAAATACCACGTCAGGCTGCAGCTTTTTTAACAGCTTTTTGGCTTCTCCAAAGCCCTTCAGGACCCGGAAGGGGTCTGTAAAATTTTTCCAGTCAAAATACCGGCGCAGCTTGCCGGAGGAGATGCCGTAATAGGGGATCCCCATCTGCTCAATCAGCTTCTTTTCTATTCCATCGTAGGATCCGATGTAGTAAATCTCGTATCCCAGTTCCTTTAATTTGGGCATCAGGGCGATGTTGGGAGTCACATGGCCGGCGGTGCCGCCTCCGGTTAAAACGATTTTTTTCATATTTCCTCCTGAAAATGGAACTTGCAGTAAACAGGTCTGTCTTAAGTTTAGCCTTTCCCCCTGAAAAGTCAAGCCGCACTATACAAAAATTTTCGGATGGGATATAATAATAAAAACTATGGCAATACAGGGGGTATCGCATGAAACTGACTTTTTTGGGAGCTACCCACGAGGTGACGGGGAGCTGTTATTATCTGGAAGCCTGCGGAAAGAAAATACTGATTGACTGCGGCATGGAGCAGGGACAGGATCTGTTTGAAAACGTGTCGCTTCCGGTGAACGCGGCAGAGATTGACATGGTGCTGCTCACCCACGCCCACATGGACCATTCCGGCAAACTGCCGCTGCTCTACAAGCAGGGCTTCCGGGGACAGATTATTTCTACGCCGGGAACCGCCCAGCTGTGCCAGATTATGCTGATGGACAGCGCTCACATCCAGATGTTTGAGGCGGAGTGGAAAAACAGAAAGGCCGCCAGAGCGGGCCGGCCTCTGGTGGAACCCCTTTACGATACGAATGACGCCCAGGGAGCGATCCGTTGTTTTGTGGGCGTGGAATACGGGGAAGAGAAGATTGTGGCGCCGGGCATCCGGGTGCGCTTTACAGACGCCGGACATCTGCTGGGCTCCGCGTCCATTGAAGTCTGGCTTCAGGAGGAGGACGTAAGCAGAAAGCTGCTGTTTTCCGGCGATATCGGCAACCTGAACCAGCCCCTGATCTGCGACCCGGTATACCCGGAGGAGGCGGATTACGTGGTGATGGAATCCACCTACGGGGACCGCAGCCACGAGCACCCGGGAGACTATGCGGCGGAGCTGGCAAAAGTGATCCAGCGGACCTTTGACCGGGGCGGCAACCTGGTGATCCCCTCCTTCGCGGTGGGCAGAACCCAGGAGATGCTGTACTTTATCCGGAAAATCAAGGAAGAGGGCATGGTAAAAAACCATGACGGCTTTGAAGTCTGGGTGGACAGTCCCCTGGCGATTGAGGCCACGGAGATTTTCAGGAAAAGAATGTACCAGGATTTTGACGAGGAGGCGAAGGCGCTGCTGGCGGAGGGCATTAACCCCATCGGCTTTGCGGGGCTGAAAACCTCTGTGACCAGCGAGGACTCAAAAAATATCAACTTCGATCCCAAATGCAAGGTGATCATATCCGCCAGCGGTATGTGCGACGCAGGCCGGATCAAGCATCATCTGAAGCATAACCTGTGGAGACCGGAGTGCACCGTGCTGTTTGTGGGCTTCCAGGCAGTGGGGACTCTGGGCCGCAGCCTGCTGGAAGGGGCAAAGCACGTAAAGCTGTTCGGTGAGGAGATTGAAGTGAGGGCGGAGATCTGCCGGATGCCCGGCGTCAGCGGCCACGCGGACAATCAGGGGCTGATCCGCTGGATCTCTTCCCTGAAAGAGAAGCCGAAGATGGTATTTGTGACCCACGGCGAAGATCAGGTCTGCGACCTGTTTAAAAACCGGCTGATCCGGGAACTGGGACTTGCGGCCAGCGCCCCCTACTCCGGGTCGGTGTATGACCTGGCCCAGGGCAGGTACCTGGTAGAGGCGGAGCCTGTGCCCGTGAAAAAAGAGGAGAGGCCGGGGGCGCCCGTCGCCAAAGCCGCCGGTATTTTTGCCCGGCTGCTTGAGGCAGGCCAGCGCCTGATGGGAGTGATCCGGAAGAATGAGGGCGGTGCCAACAAAGACCTGAAGAAGTTCACAGAGGAAATCAACAAACTGTGCGACAAGTGGGAGAGATAAAGGAGAGACAGGCGTGACAGGAAAAATCAGAAACCTGCTTCTGACGGCAGTCCTGGCGGGACTGAGCGTGTGCGCGGCCGGGTGCGGAACCCTGGAGGCGGCGGCCGTGAAGGCAGGCGTGGCGGAAAGCCCCTACTATCAGCTGGGGGATACCTGGTGGGATCACGGCGATATAGAGGAATACTATTTCAACCAGATCCCCAGCGAACTGAATGAGATCTACCGGGAACTGTATGACCGGATAAAAAATTATGAGGATTCCGCCCAGCTTTACGCCTCTGTAAGCGAGGACCAGTTCTGGACCGCTTACTACGCGGTGCTGGCGGATCACCCGGAATTTTTCTGGGTGGGGAGCAGCGCTCAGATCAGCGAAAATTCCCTGACCGGCCAGGTAGTCAGCTACCAGCTGTCCACTACCGTGGATCCGGAGAGCCGGGATTATCTGCGGGCCCAGCTGGAGGCGGCGGCGGATCAGTGCATCGGCCAGATCCCCTCCACGGCCTCCGATTACGAAAGAATCCGGATGGTATATGAATATATCATCAATACCACCGATTACAACAGCGCAAGCCCGGACAACCAGAACATACAGAGCGCTCTTTTAAATCACAGCTCCGTGTGCGCCGGGTATTCCAAGGCGTTTCAGTACATCCTTCACCGGATGGGAATGTTCTGTACCTATGTGACGGGACAGACCATGGACGGGGGAGACCACGGCTGGAATATTGTGCGCATCGGGGATCAGTATTATCATGTGGACGTGACCTGGGGAGATCCGGTGTTTGTGGGGCAGATGGAAAATCAGTCCTCCGCTTCCGCCATGAATTACAACTATCTGTGCTGTACGGACCAGGAGATTTACAAGACCCATATCCCGGATGTGAGCGTGCCGCTGCCTGCGTGTACGGACGACAGCTATAATTATTACAAAATGAATCAGATGTACTACGAGACATTTGATTACAATACCATATACAATGCCCTGATGAACTCCGTCTGGTCGGATGAGAGCTACATCGTGATGAAATTCGGCACCCAGGACGGCTATGAGACGGCCAAATACGAGCTGTTCCAGAACAATATGCTGAACGACCCGGGCCAGTACCTGATGGAGATAAACGGGACCACCAGCTGGAACTACAGGTACCATACGGACGATGACTTCTGCCTGATCACGATTTACTGGAAATAGGGGATATTAAAAAAGAATACAAATTTTCAAAAACCTGCGAAATATGTATAAATATTTCCGCAGGTTTTTTCTTGGTTTTTTCTTGACACGGGCAGGGAACAAACCTATAATAACCTTAGATTTACAGGGAAAAACGGGAACGGCGCCGGCAGAGTGCACAAAAAGGAAGAGCTTGATTTGTACATATTTACAAAAGATAAAAACAGTACAAATTTTCAAGACATAAAAATTTGTACATATATGCCGCGAAAAAAAGGAAACGGGGCTGGAAGATGGCGAAAACAGCGAAATACAAGCAGGTAGTGGACTGGGTCAAAAACCGGATTGAGACGGGAGAACTGAGGGACGGGGATAAGCTGGAGACAGAGCAGGAAATAGGGAAACGATTCGGCATCAGCCGCCAGACCGTCCGGCACGGCCTGGAACAGCTGGAGCGGGAGGAGCTGCTGGAGAAGATTCAGGGCAGCGGCAGCTACGTGAGGACCTGGAGACAGCGGGAAGGAGCGCCTCTGCTGTCCCGCACGGTGACGATTATCAGTTCATACGTGGACAGCTATATTTTTCCGAAGCTGCTGCAGTCCATGGTCAAAACCCTGGAAAAGGCAGGCTACAGCGCCCGGATTATGTTTACCGGCAACCACCTGGAAAAGGAGCGGGAGCTGCTGAACCGTATGCTGGAGGAAAACAGCCAGGATCCCCTGATCGTGGAACCGGTTATGAGCGGCCTGCCAAACCCCAACCTGAATTTTTACAGAAAGCTGCGGGAAAAAGGAATTCCCATTCTGTTTTTCAACAGCTTTTACCCGGAACTGGAACTGCCCCATGTGAGCATGGACGACAGGGCGGCCGGCCGGCTGGCTGCGGAGTACCTGATTGAGCGGGGGCATACCCGGATCGGAGGGATTTTCAAATCGGACGACGGCCAGGGAAGGTGCCGGTACCAGGGCTATCTGGAGGCGCTGCGGCGAAACGGCCTTCCCATCACGGAAAAACAGGTCCGGTGGATTGACACCGTGGATCAGGACAGCCTGAAGCAGGAGGGAGACCGGCTTTTAGCCCGCCTGTCCGGCTGTACCGCCTGCGTCTGCTACAACGACCAGGTGGCCCACGCCCTGACGGAGATCTGCGCCGGAGCGGGGATTCGGATTCCGGAGGATCTGTCCCTGGTCAGCATTGACAATTCGGAACTGTCCGGGCTGAATGCGGTTCCTCTGACCTCTGTGGCCCATCCCACGGAGGCCATGGGAAAGAAGGCGGCGGAGAATCTGCTGCGGCTTATCAAGAATCCCAGCTTTAATGCCACTTATGAATTTGTACCGGAAATCTGTCAGAGAAGTTCCGCCGCGGATCTGCGGGGGTCGGCTCTGAACGAAATAAATTAAACAAAAAAAGGAGAATGAACATGAAAACAGGAAAAAACTACAAATTCTGGTTCGCAACCGGATCACAGGACCTCTACGGGGATGAGTGCCTCAGAAAAGTGGCGGAGCATTCCAGGAAGATGGTGGACGCTTTAAATGCCTCCGGCCTGCTTCCCTATGAGATTGTGTGGAAACCCACCCTGATCACCAACGAGCTGATCAGAAAGACTTTCAATGAGGCTAACGCGGATGAAGAGTGCGCCGGCGTGATTACCTGGATGCACACCTTCTCCCCTGCCAAGTCCTGGATTCTGGGACTCCAGGAGTACCGCAAGCCGCTGCTGCACCTGCATACCCAGTTCAACCAGGAGATCCCCTACGATACCATTGACATGGATTTCATGAACGAGAACCAGTCCGCCCACGGCGACCGGGAATACGGTCATATCGTAACCCGCATGGGGATCGAGCGGAAAGTTGTGGTGGGCCACTGGAGCGATCCCGCGGTGGCAAAAAAGATTGCCGACTGGATGTGCACGGCGGTGGGCATCATGGAGAGCAGCCATATCCGGGTGATGCGGATAGCGGACAACATGCGGAACGTGGCGGTTACCGAAGGCGATAAAGTAGAGGCACAGATCAAATTCGGCTGGGAGATCGACGCCTATCCGGTAAATGAGATTGCCGAGGCAGTGGCCGCGGTCAGCGAGGCGGACACCAATGCCCTGGTGGAAGAATACTATGATAAATACCAGATTCTGCTGGAGGGAAGAGATGAGAAGGAGTTCCGCCGCCATGTGGCCGTGCAGGCGCAGATTGAGCTGGGCTTTGAGCGGTTCCTGGAGGAGAAAAATTACCAGGCGATTGTCACCCACTTCGGCGATCTGGGCGCTTTAAAGCAGCTTCCCGGCCTGGCAATCCAGCGCCTGATGGAGAAAGGCTACGGCTTCGGCGGTGAGGGAGACTGGAAGACGGCTGCCATGGTCCGCCTGATGAAGATTATGACTGCCGGCAAGAAGGACGCCAAGGGAACTTCCTTCATGGAGGATTACACCTATAACCTGGTGCCCGGCAAAGAGGGCATTCTGGAAGCCCATATGCTGGAGGTCTGCCCCACCATTGCGGAGGGCCCCATCAGCATCAAGGTGCAGCCCCTGTCCATGGGTGACAGAGAGGATCCGGCCCGCCTGGTATTTACCTCCAAGACCGGCCCGGCTATCGCCACATCCCTGGTGGACCTGGGTAACCGGTTCCGCCTGATTATCAACAATGTGGACTGCAAAAAGACAGAGAAACCCATGCCCAAGCTGCCGGTAGCTACCGCTTTCTGGACGCCTCAGCCTGATCTGGCCACCGGCGCGGAAGCCTGGATTCTGGCGGGCGGCGCTCACCATACCGCTTTCTCCTATGACCTGACGGCGGAGCAGATGGGCGACTGGGCGGCTGCCATGGGAATTGAGGCTGTCTATATTGACAACGACACCACGATCCGGAGCCTGAAGAATGAGCTGAGATGGAATTCGGTGTACTACAGATAAACGGATTATAGAAGAGCATAAAAACAAAGCAAAACGGACGGGGACGGCATCGAAAGCCACCCTGTCCGTTCTTTTGCTTACAGAAACGGCACCATATAGAGAGGAAGCATGAGAATGTCCCGATCCTTTTGCAGATCTTTTGTATAGACCAGGTATCTGTTCAGAATCCGGCCGGAATATTTTTCGGAAAAGCGATCCAGTGAAGCATGGGTTTTGTAACCGGAGGACTTTACCTCTATAGGGCATATTTTGTTTTTCCGGGACAGAAGAAAATCAATCTCATAGTTGTGCTTCGTTTTTTCATTTCGGAAAGTATAGTAAAACAGCTCGTTTCCGCTGGCGGTGAGCATCTGCGCCACCGCGTTTTCATATAAGTATCCAAGATTTGCAGGCAGCTTGTCGCTCAGCAGCTTTTCGTAGATACTGTTTTCAGTGAAATCCCGATCTTTAAACACAAGGGTGGTAAACAGACCGGTGTCTGCCAGGAACAGTTTAAACTTTCCAAGATCTTTGTGGTTGGCCATGCCGGCCCCGGGATCATTGGCGTGATAGGCGGCAATGACCGTCTTTGAATCTGCCAGCTGGGCGATTTCTTCCAGAATACTGTCGGCCCGCTCATTTGCCAGCACACTGGAAACCTGATAGCGGGAGGCATTTTTATTCAGCTCGGCAGGAATAGAATCAAACAGAAGGGACAGCTTTCCTGTCTGATCGATTTTCCGGAAATCATCTTCGTACAGATTCAGGATATCCCGCTTGACTGCATCAACCATTTTAAAATTGTTGCTGTTCAGATATTCGTCTACCGCCTGAGGCATCCCTCCGATCAGCATGTACAGCCGAAAATCCCGCATCAGCTTGCGGTTCAGGGCTTCACCTGCCGGTCTCCGGTTTTCGAAGAGGGTTTTCAGCAGAGAAAAGGTGTTTCGGTCCCCCAGCGCCCACAGAAATTCTTCGTAATCCATGGGGTACATACTGATCCGGCGCTCCTCACTGGGGATCAGAATATCCTTTACATTTTTTTTGATAGAGATCAGGGAACCTGTTTCAATGTAATCATATCTGCCGTCTTTGACCAGCGCCTTGATGGCCTGCCGTGCGGGAGGGAACAGCTGTACTTCGTCAAAAATAATCAGAGAATCCCGCTCGGTCAGGTCTGCCCGGCAATAAAGCTGAAGCTGAAGGAAAAAGAAATTCAGATCGGAAAGATCATAAAAAAGATCTTTTACTGCCTGGGAGGCAACAGAAAAATCAATCAGCAGATAGCTTTTATATTCATTTTTTCCGAAATTTTCTACTACCGTGGACTTTCCCACCCGTCTGGGGCCTTCCAGAAGCAATGCGGTCCTGCCGTTGGATTCTTTTTTCCACTGGAGCAGACGGTCATAGATTTTTCTTTTAAACATGGTTTGCAGTTCCTCCTTTATCTGATTATACCCAAAATCGCCATTTTCATCAACCGCTTTTTCCCCAAAATCGTCATTTTTATTTTGCCATTTTACCCCAAAATCGTCATTTTTGTTTTGCCGTTTTCCTGCAAAATCGTCATTTTTGACTGCTTCCTGTGTCGGGACGGCAGCACGGGGGAAGGGCCCTCAAAGCCCGTTCTTGACGATGGGAGAAACGCTTACTATAATAGCCATACAGTATGCAGAAAGTTTTTGACAGGGTCAGGAGAAGGGCAGAGGGAGGCCGATTGTGGAAGAATACAGAAAATTACTGGAAGAAATTTTAAACAGGGACCTGCTGTGGATAGTATTCAGCGGAACAAAGCGGCCGCAGGCGGCGGTAAAGGTCAGAGTGCGGCCGTTGGCGGTGAAGGGAGACCTCAGATACCAGGCGGCTTTCTGGGATGGAAAGAAGGAAACCCATATCAATTATGAAAAAGAGGACCTCATAGAGGCGGCGGCCGGCTGGGTGGAAACGGATTACCGGCAGATGCAGGCGGAGACGGCACAGCTGACTGCCTCGGTGCTGGTAAGCAAAAAAGGAAAGGTAACCGTGAAGAAGAAACAGCGGCCCCGGGTTTCGGGCCAGGCGGAGCTGTCCCACAACCGGAAAAAGCACTATATTCTGGAAGAAGGAACGCCGGTGCCGTTCCTGGTGGAGCTGGGAGTGATGACCCCGGAGGGAAAGGTGGTAAACAGCCGGTATGATAAATTCCGGCAGATCAACCGGTTCCTGGAATTTATCCGGGATATCTGTCCGGCGCTTCCCAGAGGACGGGAACTGACCATGATTGATTTCGGCTGCGGAAAATCCTACCTGACGTTTGCCATGTACTATTATCTTCGGGAACTGCAGGGATTTGACCTGCGGATTATCGGCCTGGATCTGAAGGAGGATGTTATTCGCCGCTGCAATGAGCTGGCGGAGCGGTTCGGCTATGAAAAGCTGAAGTTTCTGGCAGGGGATATCGCGGATTATGAGGGAGTGGATCAGGTAGACCTGGTGGTAACGCTCCACGCCTGCGACACCGCCACGGACTATGCGCTGGCCAGAGCGGTGGAGTGGAATGCCAGGGCGATTCTGTCCGTGCCCTGCTGCCAGCATGAACTGAATGGACAGATCCGAAACGAGACCCTGGAGCCGGTTCTTCGCTACGGCCTTCTGAAAGAGCGGATGGCGGCTCTGATTACGGACGGCCTGCGGGCCTCCCTGCTGGAACAGCATGGCTATCAGGTGCAGGTGCTGGAGTTTATTGATATGGAGCACACGCCCAAAAACATTATGATCCGGGCGGTGAAAAAGCAGAAGAAAATCCGTCTGCCCCGGGAGGCAGAGCAGAAAGGGGCAACGGAAGAGGAACTGCGCCGGTGTATGGAGGCGCTGCACGTGGAGCCCACGCTGGAGCGGCTGCTGCGGTAGAGGCGCTCCGCCCTCAGGCCCCGGGCCCGTCTGCGTCCATCCTGTCCGCAGCCGGTCGCTGTAGCCAGCTTATGCCCGGGGCTTAGGAGGCGTACCGCCTCCCCTGCGCCCGGTTCCCCCTGTCTGTGTCCGCCATCCCTGCGGGATGCCGGCACAGCCAGTAGGTACCGGACGCCTGTGGGCGGGACTGGAGAATAAAATTTTCAGACATTGATTGACTCTTGTCTGAAAAAAGAATACTATTGACTTATGGAGTGTTTATGCTGAAACGGGAGGATGAATATGGCTTACAACGGATATGCGATTGACCAGTACCTGGACGCGGAGGCCGTGACGCGCAGGCTGGATAAACTGATTAAAAAACCGGTATATACCATTAAGAAGCAGTATCTCCGGGAGTACGAGGAGGAGTACTTTAACAAGAGATGCCAAAAGTCAAAGGAGATGATCGAGGAGGCGAAGAAGGTGATCCCCGGCGGGGTTCAGCACAATCTGGCCTTCAATTATCCTTTCCCCATTGTGATTACAAAGGCGGAGGGGGCAAAACTCTATGACCTGGACGGAAACTGGTATTACGATCTGCTTCAGGCGGGCGGCCCCACCATTCTGGGAAGCAATCCGCCGGCGGTGCGGGAGCAGGTGATCGAACTGCTGAATACCTGCGGGCCCTCCACCGGTCTGTTCCACGAGTACGAATACAAGCTGGCGAAAAAGATTTCCCAGATGGTGCCGTCTGTGGAAATGTTCCGGATGCTGGGCTCCGGCACGGAGGCCTGCATGGTGGCGGCCCGGATCGCCAGGCTGAAAACGAAAAAGAAAAATATTCTGAAGATGGGAGGCGCCTACCACGGCTGGTCCGACCAGCTGGCCTACGGTATGCGGGTGCCGGGCACAAAGGGCCTCATGTCAAAGGGCGTGCCGGGCTTCGTGTTTAAGCACACGGACGAATTCTTCCCCAATGACCTGGAGGATCTGGAGAGAAAGCTGAAACGGCACCAGCTGGACGGCGGCACGGCCGCTGTGTTTATCGAGCCGGTGGGACCGGAGAGCGGAACCCGGCCCGTATCAAAAGAATTTATCAAAGGCGCGGAGCGGCTGGCCCACAAATACGGGGCCCTGCTGGTATTTGACGAGGTGGTGACGGGATTCCGCATCGGCCCGGGAGGAGCCCAGGGCTTCTTCGGGGTGGATCCGGACCTGACCGTTTTCGGAAAAATCGTGGCGGGAGGCTATCCGGGAGCCGGCGGCGTAGGCGGACACAGAGACTGTATGATCCACCTGGGAGCAGGGCTGGATTCCTCCGGCAAAAAAGTGTCCAAAGCCATGTGCGGCGGCACCCTGGCGGCCACGCCCATTTCCTGCGTGGCAGGCTACTATACCCTGTGCGAGATTGAGCGCACCAACGCCTGCGAGCAGGCGGGCAGGATGGGAGACCGGCTGGCGAAAGGCCTGCAGCGCTCCGTGAGAAAACACAGGCTGCCCTTCGTAGTATTCAACCAGGGCTCCATCTGCCATCTGGACAACGTAGGAACCATGCACTTTGTGGTGAACTGGAAAAAACCCTGGACCATTCCCCACGTGCTCAAAGAAACCGGCATCCGGCAGAAAGAGATGGAACACATGGGCGCCGCCTATATGGCGGAAGGGCTGATTACCCTGGCGGGGTCCAGGCTCTACACCAGCGCTGCCTACAATGAGGGAATGATCGACGACGTAATCGCCCGCTTTGACCGGGTTTTCGCCAAGTGCGGCAGACTGGAGGGCTGAATATGGTATACACAGAAGAAGAGGCCCGCAGAATCATTGTGCAGGCAGGACACCGGCTGGTAAAAAAAGGGCTGACGGCCAGAACCTGGGGGAACATCAGCGCCAGGATTTCCGACACCCATTTTGCCATTACCCCCAGCGGCAGGGCTTATGAGACGCTGCAGCCGGAGGATATCGTAGTAGTAAAGATCGAAGACTGTTCCTGGGAGGGGGACCAGAAGCCTTCCAGCGAGAAAGGGATCCACGCGGACGTATACCGGACGCGGCCCGGCGTAAACTTTGTGATTCACACCCACCAGGCCGCCGCTTCCGCCTGGAGCATTCTGGGAAAACATATATCCGCGGCGGATCTGATGATGAGCCAGGATAACGGGGCGGAGCAGATCCGAATCCTGGGAGGGGGCATACCCTGCGCGGCCTACGGGCTGTCCGGCACAAAAAAACTCCGGGAGAATGTGGCCCGGATGACGCAGGAGTATCCGGAGAGCAGGGCCGTGCTGATGCGAAACCACGGAGCCCTCTGCATGGGCCGGGATGAGGACGAGGCCTTTGAGGTGGCCCATACCCTGGAGCAGGTGTGCGAAAAACTGTATCAGGATAAAACGGGAATCATTTTCCAGTCGGAAAAGCTGTCCGCCCGGGGAAGCTACGGGCGCAGCCTGCGCAGAGGAAACAGGGCGGCCTTCCGGCTGGGAGACCGAAAAGAGGTGTACCGCCTGGGAAAAAGACCGGACGGGCGCCGGGCCCCGGAATTTCGGCTGCATGAAATCATCTACCGGCATACCGAAAAAAACTGCGTGCTCCATGTGCGGACTCCCTATGTGATGGCGGCCAGCATGGAGGGCAAAACCCTGAAAGGGTATCTGGATGATGCGGTGCAGATCGTGGGGCTGACCCTGTGCTGCATACCGGACAGAGAATTTACAGGCCGTCAGGCGAAACGGCTGGAAGCGGCCCTTCTGGGAAGAAGCGCCGTGCTGCTTAAGGACAACGGCGCCATCTGCGTGGGAAAAACGCCAGATGACGCGCGGGCTGTGGCGGCTGTACTGGAGAAAGGCTGTCAGGCCGCCCTGCTGGCGGAGCGGACGGAGGGAGTAAAACCCGTCAGCCTGGCCCACGCCTGGCTGGAGCGGATGATTTACCAGAGAAAATATTCAAAACTGAAATAGAACAGGCAGGGGCGAGCGGAAGGGATGAAGGAGACATCCCCGGTGAGGCTCGCCCTTCTTTTTGCGGGAGGGAGGAAGAGGAATGGTTTATGTGCTGGCGTATGATGTGGGGACCACAGGAGTAAAAACCTGCCTGTTCCAGGTGGGAGACGCCATCCGGCTGCTGGAGAGCGCCCATGAAGGGTACGGCCTGTATATGACGGAGAACGGCGGGGCGGAGCAGGACGCCCGGGAATGGTGGGAGGCCATGCGGGTCACCACCGCCAAAGTGTTTCAGAAAGCCCAGGCGGAGCCGGAGCAGGTGGCAGGCATATCTTTCTGCTCCCAGATGCAGGGGCTGGTGCTGGTGGACCGGCAGGGCGTGCCGGTGCGCAGGCCCATGAGCTATATGGATCAGAGGGCCAGGGAAGAGATAAAAAAAGGCATCGCCTACGGCCCCCAGATCGCCGGGGCCAATGTGTGGAAGCTGCTGCGAAGCCTCCTGGTAAACGGGGCGGTGGCCAGCAGCGTAAAAGACCCGGTGTGGAAGTACAAATGGGTGGAAAACCATGAACCCCAGGCGTTCTCCCGGGTCTACAAGTGGCTGGACGTGAAAGAATACCTGATTGCCCGGTGCACCGGCGAATTTGTGATGACGGAAGATACCGCTTTTTCCACCTTCCTGTACGACAGCAGAAAAGGAAAAGAAGGGTGGAATAAGGGACTCTGCCGGATGCTGGGGGTCCGCCCGGAGCATCTGCCCCGGATCATCGGGGCCTGCGAGCCGGCGGGAACCCTGACAGCGAAAGCCGCAGAGGAGCTGGGCCTGAAGCCGGGAACCCTGGTATTTGGCGGAGGCGGGGATGCTTCCCTGATCGGAGTGGGCTCCGGCTGCGTAAAGCCGGGAAAAACCCATATCTATTCCGGCACATCCGGCTGGGTATCCACGGTGGTGGAGAAGCGGATGGCAGACGCCGGCAGCATGATGGCGGCGGTGGTGGGCGTTCAGCGGGGAAGATACAATTACTTCGCGGAGATGGAGACGGCGGGAAAATGTCTGGAGTGGGTAAAGGATCACCTGGCGCTGGACGAAATCGGCGTCTACCTGGAAAGCCGGGACATTACCAGCGGCCAGGAGGCGGTGTATACCAGCCTGTACGACTACCTGACAGAGACGGTAAAAAACATAGAGCCGGGAGCGGGAGGGGTGCTGTTTACCCCCTGGCTTCACGGGAACCGGTGTCCCTTTGAAGATCCCAACGCAGCGGGCATGTTTTTCAATATCTCCCTGGAGACAGGAAAGACGCAGATGATCCGGGCGGTGCTGGAAGGAATCTGCTATCACCTGCGCTGGATGCTGGAGTGCCAGGAACGGAAAGCAAAAACCTCCGACGCGGTGCGCTTTTGCGGCGGCGGGGCTTTGTCGGACGTAACCAGCCAGATCCTGGCGGACATTACCGGCAGAACCGTCCAGGTAGTGGACAGCCCTCAGAACGTGGGAGCTGTGGGAGCGGCCGCCGTGGCGGCGGCAGGATTGGGGGAAATAGAAAGCCTGGAGCAGATCGAGGAGATGATCCCGGTCCGGAAAACATTCCGGCCCGACCAGGCCAAAAAACAGATCTACGACCGGTACTATCAGGTATTCCGGCAGCTGTATAAAAGCAACCGGAAGAACTTCCTGGCCCTGAACCGGGAAGCCCGGGAATCATAAGGAGGAAACACATGAAAGAATCCGCGCGGGCAATAAAATTTGCCCTGTTTTCCATATCGGCGGGCGTGATTGAGCTGGCGGCCTTTTCCCTGCTGGATACGGTCACCGGCTGGGATTACTGGCCCTGCTATCTGATCGCCCTGATCCTGTCCGTGCTGTGGAACTTTACCCTGAACCGGCAGTATACCTTCCGGTCAGCCGGCAACGTACCCCGGGCCATGGCCCTGGTGGCGGGATTTTACTGCGTATTTACCCCGGTGAGCACGGTGCTGGGAAATTATCTGGCGGAGACTCTGGGCTGGAACGGGCTGGCGGTGACCGTGCTGAACATGGCGGCCAACTTTGTCCTGGAATATCTCTACGACCGGTTCTTCGTATTCGGGAAATCCCTGGATACCAATGCCAGGGCCGCCAGACAGGAAAAGTAAGACACTCTCTGCCCGGCTTCGCATAAGATAATAGTGATACCGGGAGAGGAGAAACGGATGGAAAGGCAAGATTTCGGGGACCTTTCCCCAGGCGCCGGCCTGTTTCCGGCTGCGGAGGACGCGCTGTCCAGGGAGCGGCTGCTGCGGGAGGAAGTCTGGAAAATGCGGTCCTATTATCCGGAGACGGCCAGAAGGCTCTGGAGGCAGGCGGAAGAAAACTGCGACAAAATGGAGTATGAGGGAAGCCTGATGTACGATGAGTACCCGGACCGGCTCATGGTACGGCTGCTGGCAAGCAAGATGGCAAAAGAGGCGGCCCGGGAAATGGATCCGGACCGGGAAGAAAAGGAAGAACCCTGGTTGGAGGAGATGGCCCGGGTGCTGCTGGCGGATGAAATCTGCAGGCGGCGCTGCCGGCGGCAGAGGCGCAGGCAGCGGATCTGGGCCCCGGGCTTTCCAATCTAGCGGTTGCGTGCCGGCGGAAAGTCTGATAGAATGGGGGCATCTTGAAATGCCCCCGGACTTTTGGGCACGTTTGGAATTAAGGGGAAAAGGAACGATTATGAAGGGACGAATGAGAACGGCGCGGAACGCGGCGCTGCACATATTATTTCTGATAGTGCTGTTTCTGGCTTCTGTGCTGGTATTTTCCAGAATTATCAACCGGACGGCTCCGGATACGGCGGAAATCATGGATGATTCCACCTTCCCGCTGGTGTACATGCAGGATGACGGAACCAGCTTTAACTGTCTTCACGGCTATGCAGGCCAGATGGACGTATCCTACATCAGGGACAGCATTACGCCCCTGAATGCGGACCGTCGCCTGGATATTCAGATCCAGGCCTTCGGCGCTTCCATTGACAGCGTCACCTATCAGGTGCTGACCCTGGACGGGACGGAGTCTCTGGAGCAGACCAAGGTGGTGACCCTGGAGCAGGACGGGGACTACCTGTACGCCACTCTGGAACTGCAGAACAAGATGCTGATGAACCAGGAGTACATGCTGGAAATCCAGGTGAACTCCGGGGGAAGAAATATCTACTATTATACCCACGTGCTGATGGCGGACGGGCTGCACACAGACGCCTACATCGATTATGTGCTGGGATTTTATGACAAGTGCGTCAACAAGACGGACCTGAGCGCAGTGAGCGCCGCGGTGGAGCCGGATGAAACCACCGACGCGGAGCAGACCCTGGCCTACATGGACATTCACGACAGCGTGGACCAGCTGACCTGGGGAAATCTGAATCCTCAGATTTACTATAAGCCCACGCCCCGCATCCGGGAGATCAACGAGAATACCGCCACCCTGACCATGGACTACCGGATCGCGTCCCTGACGGATTCCGGTGAGACGGAGCTTTACAACGTGCACGAATCCTACCGGGTGCGGTACACGGACAGCCGTATTTACCTGCTGAACCTGGAGCGCACCACAGACCAGATTTTCAATCCGGAGAACAGCGTGCTGCAGGACAACGGCATTAACCTGGGCATTACGGACAAGGACGTGGAGTTTGTCACAGATGAGGAAAACCGGGTGACCGCTTTTGTGCAGGAGAACGAGCTGTGGACCTACCGGCGGCTGGACGGAACCCTGACAAAAGTATTCGGCTTTCCCCAGAAAGAAAATATGGACTACCGGGACTTCTATGACGCCCACAGCATCCATATCCTGCGGGTGGGCAGAGAGGGGGACGTGTGGTTCGCCGTGGCGGGCTACATGAACCGGGGCCTTCACGAAGGAGAAAACGGCGTGGCGGTCTATTACTACGAAGCCGCCTCAAGCACGGTGAATGAAGAGATTTTCCTCTCCAGCATGGAATCCGCGGAATTCCTTAAACGGGACGTGGACAGCCTGGCCTATATTTCCCAGGACGGCTCCCGCTTCTGCGTGCTGCTGGAGGGAAACGTTTACCAGATCGATTTAAACAGCCGCACCTATGAAGTGCTGGTTTCCGACGTGGCGGAGGACTGCCATGCCGCCTCCCAGTCCGGCCGGTATTTTGCCTGGCTGCCCCAGGGGGATGCAGGGGATTCCACCGCGCTGAACGTGCTGGATCTGGAGACCGGGGCCACCCAGGAGATTACCTGCGGGGCGGATGAGAGGATCCGTCCGGTGGCCTACATGAAAGAGGATCTGGTCTACGGCGTGGCCCGGGCGGAGGATATTGACGTCTCCCACGGCGGAAACGGCATCTTCCCCATGTACCGGCTGACCATCCGGGACGGAGAAGGAAACACGGTGAAGGAATATGAGCCTGCCGGAGCCTATGTAACGGAAGTGGAGCAGAGCGACAATATGCTGACCCTGACCCGGGTGGTGAAAAACGGAGACGTGTTCGCGGAAGGAACCGAGGACCACATCGTCAGCACGGATACCGAGTCGGAGGTTCTGGTGGGAACCGCCACCCAGACCAGCGCCCGGAAGCAGACAGAGGTCATCCTCCGGGTAGGAGGCACCATCTCCCCCTCCGATGTGCAGACGGTCAGCAGCCGGGTGTTATCCTCCGGCGCTTCCGGCACTCTGGAGATCCTTCCGGACCGGCCGGACCGTCATCTGTACTATGTATACGCCTCCGGCGCGCTGGCGGATGTATGCGCCTGGCCCAACGAGGCCGTGGTGAAAGCGGATGAGCTGCTGGGGCTGGTGGTGGATGAAGAGCAGAATTATATCTGGGTGAGAGGAGACCGGCAGACCCGGGCGGAACTGCAGGTGGAGGATCTTCCGGCGGCTGTGACGGCCGGCACCACAGATCCGGATCAGCTTCAGGAGGGAATAGAGCAGCGGGTGCTGGACGTAAGCGGCTGCACCCTGGACCAGGTGCTGTACTTTGTCAGCCACGGAAGCCCGGTGATCGCCCAGACTCTCCAGGGCCCGGTAATCATTGTAGGATATGACGAGTTCAACGTATTCCTTCTGGATCCGGGCACAACCGAATGGTATTACGGCGGCCTGAATGACAGCACGGCCATGTTTGAGGAAGCGGGAAACGTGTTCCTGACGTATATACCGGAGTAGAGAAAGAAAAAAGGATGTGACAAAAAGGCTGCAGCGCCTCTTGTTACATCCTCTTTTTTTGCTGTGTCTAAGCCTTTTGGGCTGCTTTTTCGATTTTTACCAGGCGGCTGGTGCCCAGACGGTCCGCCCCCAGCTTCAGAAATTCCTCCGCGTCCTCAAAGGAGGAGATGCCTCCGGCGGCCTTGATTTTTACATGAGGGCCTATGTGCCTGGCGAACAGGGCCACATCCTGGAAGGTGGCGCCGGCTGTGGAAAAGCCGGTGGAAGTTTTGATATAGTCCGCGCCGGCTTCTGCCACCAGGCGGCACATGGTGATTTTTTCTTCCTCTGTCAGCAGGCAGGTCTCGATGATTACCTTCAGGATTTTTTCTTTGCAGGCTTCCTTCAGGCAGGCGATTTCATCCTTTACCAGCTGTTCATTTCCCTCCTTCAGGGTGCCGATATTGATGACCATGTCGATCTCATCGGCCCCGTCGGCCAGAGCTTCCTTCGTCTCCGCCAGTTTGGCGGCAGCGGTGCTGTACCCGTTGGGGAAGCCGATAACCGTGCACACCGCCATTCGCTCCCCCAGATACTCCTTCGCCTGCTTCACCCGGCAGGGCGGGATGCAGACAGAGGCAGTGCCAAAGCGGAGGGCATCGTCGCAGAGAGCCCGGATTTCCTCCCAGGTGGCTGTCTGCGCCAGCAGGGTGTGGTCTACATGAGATAAGATTTCCGAATGATTCATAACCTGTTCCTTCCTATTATATATAGTCTGCGGGCGGCAGCGGCGCTGTCCATCCCAGGCGCCGTCCGCCAGGATTCGGCGTCTGCCGGCTTTTGCCGTTACTGCAGCCGCTGGCTGAACTCCACCTTCTCATGGTTGGGTCCCAGAATGGTAAAGAAGCGTACCCCTTTTTCATAGAAGGGAAGGAAGGTGATGGCTTCCTCCAGAGGCGTATAGCCAAGAGAGCGGACATATTCGTAAACCGCTTCAATATCCGTTACGTTCAGGGCCACATGGTCCACCGCCCCGTTGGCCTTTGCCGGGTCGGCGAAGTAATAGATCTCCATCACACAGCTGCCGCACTCCATAAATACCGTGTGGCTTTCCGGGCTGCTGTGCTGGCTCCACTGAATACGAAAGCCGAACTGCTCATAAAATTTCACCGTCTGCTCCACATCCGCCGTAGGAAGACCGATGTGGGAAAGTCCTGTAAATAGTGCTGCTTTGTCCATAGATGCAACTACCTCCCATACTGTTTAATCGTTTGTCCCGGATGCGCCGGGGCTTTTTCTCATTATACGATTCCGGCGGAGGGCTTGTCAATGAAGGGAGACGACGATGCCGGAAAAATTGAGTTTTGGGGTGGTTTTCCTATGCCTAAAACATTACTTAATTAAAAGAGGATGCTGCTCCACCATGAATTCCATGATGAAACAGCATCCTTGGTCTATACCGTCGGTATTTTGATCTGAAAAAGTATGCCCATATCTGGGCCGGGGTATCCGGCTATGCGGAAAGGGAGCCGTGCGTCCCGAAGAGGGTTCCTCTGTAACGCTCCAGGGCCAGCAGCAGAATGGTGCCGATGACGCCGCAGGAAAGTACCTCGCCGATCCCCACCGTCAACATCAGGAATGGGATGGGAAGATTTACGCCGTATCCGTAGAAGAGCACGAAGGGCACCACCAGGATATTGGCGATAATGGGCGGAAGGGGCACCAGGAATTTGTGCTTTCGCAGCAGCCGGGAAATCACAGCCCCCGCCAGGGTGGCAAGGCTTCCGCAGAGAATATCCACGGGAATGGCGCCGCCAAAGAAGTTGCCGATCAGGCATCCCGCAAACAGGCCGGGAATGGCGGCCGGTGTAAAGTAGGGAAGCACCGTCAGCCCCTCCGCGAACCGCACCTGCACTTCCCCGAAGGAAAGGGGGGCGAACGCAACCGTCAGAACCACGTAGATGGCTGCAATGGCAGCCGCCTGGACCAGAAATAATACCTTTTTGTCTCTCATATTCAGTTTTCTCCTTTAGTTTTGTTTTACGAGTGGAAGGTCTCGAACACTCGATTCATTTTACGCCGGGAATCGGCGGCAAGCCCGGAAAGACCTTGGTTTTAATGGGCTTTGCAGCAGGTCATAGTATAGCATGGAAATGACAGAAAAGCAACTTTAAAACATTTCTGGATAATGGAAAGAATATTCATGGTTTCCCTTGTCGATTTTGCTTACGAGATTTTCAAGGACAGACGAAAATAGCCGCCAACTACCGGAACTAGCTGACGGCTGACATCGTATAAATGTAAGTTGTAAAGTATGTGAGGGTAGGCCGCTCCTGTGGCTTCCCCTTTTCTAGTATCAATATAGCATATCGTAGATAGTCTTTCAAGACTTATCTTTTTTATTAGTTTACAGCTATCAGCTTACTGAATCAAAATACTTTTAAATAAAATTGTTATACTTCCTGCATGGGGAACCACAGAGCCGGGCGGCTTGCCCTCCGCGTATCGGAGGGGCTAACCCTCCAGACGAAAGAAAGGAGGGCGATGCCGATGAATGTTACATACTCGGATTTAATCCAGTTGATGATATTCATTGTCGCTCTTGTTGGTCTTTGCTATGAGATCTTCAAGGGAAAAAAGTAGCCGTCCACTACTGCAATAGTGAACGGCTGTTACTAAGTAACTGCTAATTACTATTTGAGGGTAGGCCGCTTCTGTGGCTTCCCCTTTTCTAGTATCAATATAGCATATCTATGCTGGCCTTTCAAGGCTTATTATTTTATGCTTGGATATCTATGGAACTGAAATCAATCTCCAGATGTCATAGATCCCGGCTCTGGCAGCCTCTGAGAAGGCATATTCTGCGGTATCATCAGACTCAAAGGAATAGACCATAATTTTTTCTGCGTCTTCAAAACCGAAAATTTTTTCCTAAATATATGATATATAACCTCACATACCTCAAAAGGGTTATGAAACCTGCGCAAATCCCTCCCTTTCCCGGGGTTATCCACAGGCAGAGCCTTATCCACACCTCCTTCCGGAAGAAAAAAGTTGTCCACATTTACAAAAAAAGGACCGCAAACGGGGTGAAAACAGGTAAAAATTGCCGGGTGTCCGCCCCTTTTCAGGTTGACACTGTGTTGGCTGCAATTTATAATTAAAGAATAAGATGGAATAAAAATACCATGGAGACTGCCGCCCCTGCGGCAGGCGTCCCGGGAAAACAGAGCCGGGAGGCAAACAGAGAGGGGGCCAAAGGATGAACAGTCGGACAGAAGCGGCTGCCCCGCTTTCCCTGAAAATAGTTATGAACGACATAAAAATCTGCGTGCAGAAGCTGGAGGGGCTGGAACCAGCCGGCCTGATCTGCCACTGCTGCCTGGAAAATCCGCTTCCCTTCCGGGGGATGGGGGATATGATCCTGAAGATTGACAGGCTGTGCGACAGCCTGGGCTTTCCGGAAGCCAGCCCCGCCAGGCGTACCCTTCGCCCGGAGGGCGGCCCGTCGGGGGAAGAGGAAAAAGGAGTCCGGTTTTACCATGAATTTAAGGAATTCGGCGCCATGAAGGGAGAACTCTTTGCCGTATTTCTCACGCTGCGCTACAGGCAGAACGTGAGCTGGCAGGGAAGCGTACACTTCTCCGGGGACGCCGGGGTTTACCAGTTCCGCAGCGTGCTGGAGCTGATGGGATATATGATGGAAAAGATTGAAGAATTGCAGAAACGAGGAGGAGAATATGCCGGATAATCGATTAATTGTCAAAATGCTGGGCGGATTTTCCCTCCTGTATGCGGGAAAAGAGCTGATCCTGGACCGCAGCAGCGTCTCCAAGACAACCCAGCTTTTACAGATGGTGCTGCTCCATCAGGAGGACGGCATCGCCAAGACCAGCCTCATCGACGGCCTGTACGGCCGGGAGGATGTGGAAAACAGGAACGGCAGCCTGAACAACACCCTGTTCCGCCTGCGCCGCCAGCTGAAAGCGGCAGGGCTGCCGGAGAGCAATTACATCAACATACAGAAGGGTATGTGCCGTTGGGATCCCGAGATCCCTGTGGAAATCGACTGCTGCCGGTTTGAGGAGAAAGTCCTGGCCGGGCAGCGGGAGGAAGAGACTGAGAAAAAGATGGAATTTTACCGGGAAGCCTGCGGCCTCTACGCGGGAGAGTTCCTGCCGGATATGATCGGCGAGGACTGGGTCACCGTGCGGAACATCCATTACCGGAACCTGTACTTTTCCTGTTTGGAGGAGCTGTGCGGATGGCTGAAAGAGAAGGAAGAGTTTGAGGAGATCTATCAGCTGACCACCCAGGCGTCCGCCATTTATCCCTTTGAGGAATGGCAGATCTGGCGGATCGACAGCCTGATCGCCATGGCCCGCTACCAGGAAGCCATGGAGATTTACCAGACCACCACCAGGCTGTTCTTCGATGAGCTGAGCCTGCCCCCCTCTCCCCAGATGCTGGAGCGGTTCCGGTTCATGAGCGAGCGGATTTCCCAGTCGGCGGGAGCCATTGAGGATATCAAGCAGGGCCTCATCGAGCGGGAGATGGTGAAGGGAGCCTACTTCTGCACCTTCCCCAGCTTTGTGGATATTTACCACATCATCAGCCGGATGATGGAGAGAAACGGCACGTCGGTTTACATTATGCTGTGCACCCTGCGAAACAGCAAGGGCCCCGTCCTGGGGGAGGACGAGCGGAACCGGGAAGTGTCCGGGATGCTGATGGACGCCATCCGGGAGTCCCTGCGGCGGGGAGACTTCTACACCCGGTACAATGTGGGCCAGTATCTGGTGATGCTTTCCGGCATCAACCAGGAAAACTGCAGCAAGGTATCTGCCAGGATCGGCGGGGCCTTCCGGCGCAGAATGAGAAGGAACGAGTTCCAGGTGGACTTCTACGTGGCCTCTGTGGCGGAGATCAGCCCGGACATACCGGAGACCGGCCGCAGTTTTTCCGGCTCGGCAGACATCTGGGATAAGGGATGAGAAGGAGAGGGAGCATGAGTGAGCATTTCATTAGAGGCATGACGGCGCCTGACCTGATGTGCGTCTGCATCGACGAGAGAGGGGCGGCAGGCAGCAGCGGCCGCCTGTACCACCGGTACGGAAAGGAGCCGGGCCTGTTTCAGAATGAATATCAGCTTCTGACCCTGATGGAGGAACTGATGGACCGGATCGGTTATCCCCAGGCCTCCGTGGAGATGAGAAGCTACGGAAAGAAGAACCCGGAGACAGGGCGGGGGGAGAAAACCCCCGCAGTATCGGCCGAGGAGGTGGCCGGGCAGCAGGGAAGATGCGCCACCTTTCTGGTGCACGTGCAGTACCGGCAGAACGCCACCTGGCAGGGAGAGATCTTCTGGGCGGAGCGGCAGCGGCTCCAGACCTTCCGAAGCGCCCTGGAGTTGTTAAAATTATTTGACAGCGCCAGATAAATGGAAAAAAACCTGTTTCACGAAAGAGATGAGGAAATAGGGCAGCTGTTATAATAGAGAAAACGATGCGGGAGTCCGGGGTAAAACCGGCTCTGTTACCATATAAAAGAGACAAAGAGAAGGAAAGCGACTGAGGGGAGGAAACGGCAGAGTATGAAACAGGACAAGCGAAGGGACTTGGGAACTTTCGTCGTCCATGTGCAGCATTACGAAAACGCCACCTGGCAGGGTGAGGTCGTGTGGGCGGATCAGAACAGGACACAGAAATTCCGGAGCGCCCTGGAACTGATGAAGCTGATGGACAGCGCCCTGGAGACGAAGCTGCGTGGTACCGGGCCGGGGGAGGACGGTACAGGATGACAGAGGGAAAATACAATCAGAGAAATCATGATTGATTATTATAGATAGCGGGATATAGAGAAAGGAGAACAATATGGGTAAGAGAAAAGTATGGCAAAGACTGCTGGCCGTGGTGCTGGCACTGTCAATGATCTGTTCCACTCAGACCATGAGCGTATTTGCGGACATTGTGGGATATTCCATCCAGAATAATGCTCCGGCAGCAACGCCCGGGGAAACAGATCCGGAAAATGTCGGGGGAGGGGACGAAACCAGCGCCTTCACACCTACGGAGACAAAGGTGATTAACCAACAGGGCATCATCACCGCTGACACGGTGAACCTGCGGGAACAGCCCACCACAGAGAGCAATTCCCTTGCTACTCTGGCAAAGGATACGGCTGTGACGGCAGTGAACCTGCTGACCATTCCGGGGGACGACCTGAAATGGTATGAGGTGCAGACAGCGGAGGGCACAAAGGGCTACGTAAGAGAAGACCTTATGGCCCTGACCGAGACCGAACCCCAGGAGCAGGAGGAAGAGAATGAGATCAATCTTCTGAATGAGGGGGAGGATGAAGAACAGAAAACGGACCTGCAGGACCTGCAGGATATGGCGGAATCCTACTTCGGAAATCCTTCATCTGATACTTACCTGGATATGCTTGACGTGTCCATGGTACAGACAGCAGGGGGAGAAAACGGAACGATCATGACGGGGGACCAGATTACCTACAGGGTAACATATGGGACAAAAGGCTCTCCCCTGTTTGACTACAATCCGCCCCAGTCTCTCATTGATACATACAAGGGAATTTCCGTTACTGTTCAGCTGCCGGAAGGCCTGACTATCACGCAGGATCTGATAAACAAGATCAAGGTGGATAACGGGAACATCGAGGACATAACGGCGGCTGGAAACAACGCCTGGACTTTCAAGATAAAAGGGACGATGGATGCCGTCTCTGACAGCAATCAATCCTTTACCATTACCGCTCTGGCGGATAAAAACGGTACAAAAGCCATTGGAACTACATACAGCTTCCCTGAGAATGCGGTTTCCATGAGCGCTAACTTTGATGTCATAAATAAATTTGACGGAAAAAGCGAGGTGCTGAAGAACTACTCGCAGACGGTAAGCAAAACACCGGAGATTCCGGATCTGACCACGACCTCACCGGACGAGTGGATTGTGAAAAAAACGGTGGACGAAGACCAGGGCGGAACGAGCGGAGATCCTGCTGGTGTTACCATAGACCGCGCCGCCGGTACGGTAACCGTGTATTACCAGATCGAAGTGGGAATGATCGCTAATAATAAAAATTTGATTTCAGATCCCAGCAACTATACACAAAATGGCCGGACGCCTTTTGCGGGAACTACTATTACCCTTCATGATGTGCCCGGCGTACTGGATCGGAATGGGAACCCTCTGGCGGCCTCCAAGGCAGTGATCACACCGGAGTTTGATTTGGATGCGGCGAAGACTTTCACTGCGGAAACAACCTCTGTGGAAGATCAGCTTGCAAATGTGTCTCTGCCTTATGATACCTGTGCGGGACATGACTTGAATAATGTGGAGGACAGCGCGCCCTATTATTCTTCTTACAAACTGGAGATTACCTATTCCTACGATTCCTTTGTAGCGAACTACACAGATGCGAATCAGGAGAAACTGACCGCAGAAAATACGGTTACGCTGACCTATCAGCTTGCTGGCGGCCAGGAGACAACCACAGCGGAATCCGGCGATTCTGTAGAAATCGGAGAGGTAACCCAGCCCGCGAAGCTGACCATTACCAAAAAGATCCAGGGCTATGACGGCATGGATAAAGGTGAGTACAAGAAGGGCGGAGAACAGAACGCTTACGTTACCGGCCCTGCCACCTTCCAGGTGACCCGGGTTGAAGGTAAGTCAGAGGACACCAACGTTACCTTATATAAGAAAAACGATGATGGCACCTATACGTCTGTAACGACTGACGGCAAGATCATCATTAATCCGTCGCCGGAAGAGAACGCCGGGGGGAATGTGAGCAGCAACGGGTCCCTTACCGTGTACCTGGATGCAGGCAATTATAAAATAGAAGAAAGCGGTGTTCCTGATAATACGGAATTCGTATCGGTATCGGAGGAACCTACTGACGGCAGTTATACGCTGACCAGCGTGAAAGAAGTGAATGGAAAAGAGGAGGGCGGCAAGTCCCTGACCTTTACCAACAAAGAAAAGCTGGGTGCGATTCAGATTACCAAAGAGGGTACAAAGGATGGCGCGACGGCGGCCCTTGCAAATGTTTCCTATGAGCTGTATAAAAAGACATCTGATAACGCCGAAGCAGACAAGACTGCCGCAGGTGAAAATGTATGGACTGGCAAAACCGGCACAACCGGCGTTCTGAAATTTGACAATCTGCTGCCCGGAGACTACTGGCTGGCAGAGACAGCTGCGCCGGAAGGATACAAGGTGGATAGCACACCCGTGGCCGTAACGGTTACAGAGTATCAGGTTACGGAAAAGGAATATACGAATATTCACAACACCGCCCAGATTCGTCTGCAGAAGCAGTATTGGAATTATTTCAAAGGTGAATATGCGAATGTAGGCGCTTCTCTGAATGATACCTTCAAGAATCAGTTCGTTCTGCAAAGCTCCGCGGATGGCGGAAAGAACTGGGACGATTATAAAGCAGTGGAGCTGAACAACGGCGCTGTTACCGAGACTGTTCCGGTTTACGCCGAGGACGGCACGGCGATACAGTACCGGTTTAAGGAAACCCTTCCCGCAGGATGGAGCGGAGCAGAAACCTATAATGAGAAAGGAGAACTGCAAACGGAACTTGTTTCCAGCGGTGCAGTCTATTCCGAAACCGTGACTCTGAAGGGCAAGGAAGGCACTGGCACTGCGAATGTGACGCAGGTTTAGATGAAAAACAGCCGCACCGGAGAACTGGAGCTGACCAAGAAACTTGTGACCTTCAGTACCGGCAGCAAGGTAACGGATGATACGGCTGCAGGCTTTACCTTTGACCTGTACAGACAGGTGGGAACGGGCCAGCTTACAAAGGTAAATAAAGAGCCTTATACCACAGATGAAAACGGCAAGATTACGGCCACCAATCTGGATATAAATGCAGTAGGTGGGCAGGCTGTCACTTACTGGTGGGTGGAGACCGGAACGAACAGCGGCAGCTATGTGCTGGAACCCACATCGGAAGTGGAAACCGTAAAGATTGACGGAAAAGACGTGCAGGCTGTGAAGGCCTACACATTTGCGGATGGTGTTACTTTCAGCCACTCTACCACGGTCACCAACGTGGAGAAGAAAGCCCTGCTGAAGATTACGAAAGAATATCTCTATACAGATGGTTTTGTAAAGGGCTCTAAGGTTACAGTGACGGACGCAGAGGGTAAGGCAATAAGCGGCCAGCTGGTGACGGCAGAGGGTGGAAATCTGTCAGTAGCTGATAAAGCGGAAACTATTAATAATAAAGAGATTCCCGAAGAAGGTCTGCTGTATGTGGTGGATCCTGGAAAGTATACGGTTACCGAGACAGAATGGCCTCAGACGTACAAGCCGGTAGATGCTTCAAAATCAGTGGATCTGTCTGCGGTATCCTCTTCCGCGGATGTGAAGACGGTTACGATCCAGAACCGGCCCGATCCCAAAGTGAAGGTGACCAAGCAGGTAGTAAACGGCACTGCCAGCGAAGTAGTGAACGGCGTTACCTTTGAGGTGTATACGGCCACAGAAGGCGCGGACGGAATATTAACGAATCTAGAAAGAGTAAAAGACTATGACAGCAAGGAAGTGACGCTGACCTCCGGAGAGGAACTGCAGATTCCGGCGGGCACCTATTATCTGAAAGAGACAGGCGAGCAGACGGCGGATGGCATGGCAGACGCCCTGAATCCCAATGATCCCAATGGCGACTATGCGGCTCTGTACAAGGACGGCTATAAAGATGCGGAAGGCGCGTTCTACTTTAAGATTACCGTGGCAGAGGCAAGCTCTGCCGACGCGCAGGCTGTCACTATCCAGAACCTGAAGAACGCGGGAAGCGTGAAGGGACTGAAGGTGGACGAAGATGACAAGCCCCTGGGCGGAGCCACCATCGGAATCTGGAAGAAAGGTGAGGAAGCGAACGAAGAAAATGTACTTGATACGGTTACAACCGTTGCCGGAAGCGGTACATTTGAATTTAAGGATCTGCCTGTTTATGATGAACAGGGAAAGAAGATCACCTATGTGATTAAAGAGATCGAAGCACCCGCTACCTACTCCCTCAACCGGGAAGCCATCGAGGTGACCCTGGAGGCAAACGCTACGGTAACTACCTGCGGCGAGGACAACAAAGACATTGAAATTGTCAATAAGAAGAACGCTACCTTTACGGTAGTGAAATCCTATAAGAATATCTGGGAGTTCCAGTTTACCGGTAAATCCTATCTGCTCTCCGGCGTGGACATCGCTCTCTACGCGAAAGACCCGGACGATGAAACCAGTGTATATACGCTGGTGCAGGTGAGAAATGAGAAGGATGAGCTGGTTAATTACCTGACCACGAATCAGGTGGGCGAGGTGCTGTTTGACGGCCTGGACCGCAATCTGGATTACATCGCGGTGGAGGTAGGCATGCCGGAGGACGGTATCTATACCTACCTGGAGCCGGCCAAGGGCACCATTCCGGCGGAAGTACCTGATACAATTTCTGAAGATGAATTAAATAATTACAATTATGTCACCAGAGAGCATACCGACGGTCTGACAGTGCGAAAAGATATGCTTAATGAGAAGCACTGGACACAGATTCAGGTGTACAAGTATGCCAACTATCTTGATGATACGGAGGCTGATAAGAAATACCAGGTTGATATAACGCCTGAAACGCCCAACGGCAGAAAGGCGGTCGACGGCAGCCAGTTTGTTCTGTACAAGCAGGTGCTGGACGGGGTGGCAGACGGAGCCAGGCTGACCTTTGATGCGAAAGCAGCGGCAGCAGAAACAGGCGGCTATTCGGTTGTGGGAAATTATACCAGCGGAACCATGACGGACAAGGATGGCAATCCTGTGGACGGCTGGTTCGCGACGGATATTCTGGAGGCAGCCGACAACGTGGTATATTGGCTCTATGAGACCAAAGCCGCTCCGGGCTATAAGATTACGGAGGGCCAGAATCCGGTGCTGTTCCACAGTGATACGACAGAGTATGTGAACGGATCTGCCAACGATCTTAATGCTACGGCGGTGTATATAAAGGATACCGTTACCGAGTATAAGAAACCCAACGATCCTCTCACCGGGCCCGGCAATATTCATGCGGCCAGAATCCGCCTGAACAAATGGGCGGCGGATCAGGAGAACGAAACGGAAGTTTACAAACCTCTCGGAAATGTAACCTTTGAAATCTGGCTGACAGATGAAAATGGAAGTCTGCTCTATCAGGTAGACCGGGTGACCACCGGTCTGGAAAATGAGGGAGATGATAATGTAGCCCCGACAGCTCAGGCTGTGTCCTTCCTGTACTACGAGTGGATCAGAGAGGACTACGCCAGAGATGTGCTGGGCATCGCCATAGAAGAAGACGACAGTGCTGAAACAAAAGCTGAGAAGAATGCGAAGATTGCCAGCGCGCTGCTGGATGCAGGTATTGCAACAGTAGGTGGCGAAAATGACGAGGATATTATCGTGCGGATGGCGCTGCGGGAGGTTTCCGCTCCGGCAGGCTATAACCTGGATGTAACGCCCCACTATATGAAAGTCGTTTTTGACAAAGCGGCTCTTGACAATGGAGAAGAAGGCGCGCAGGACACCGTAGAGATGAATGACGCCTACTTTATCGAGGCGGGCGATAATCCGAAGCTGTCAGATGATGAGGATGTAACGGCAGGTATTTACTGGGCTTCCAACGAGAATAAGGTACGTCTGGTGAACCGTCCCGTGGATAACTACGCTGTTACCATCAGCAAGTACGGCTATGAGCCGGAAAACGGTGTCAACACCGAGAAGACAGCGGAAGAACTGGATGGATACTTTGAGAAGAATTATGCGGGCCGGCAGCCTCTGGCTGGCGTGACAATGACGCTGGAGAGGCTGGATACAGGCGATCCGACCACAACGGAAGATGATACGTGGAGAGCGTATGACTATATCAATCTCTGCTATCTGGGTGAGAAAGAGGGCGGAAAAGCCACCTTTACAACACAGAACTCCGGAAGTTACAGTTTCCTCAACGGTCTGGTGAGCGGCCAGTACCGGGTTATTGAGAACGGAGACAGCACAGGCAGCGCCGGTTATGAGAGCCTGTACGGCACGGCGGAAACGGCCAGATACTTTACTGTGACGGATGAGAACCTTCATATCAGTATGTACAACCCGAAGAAGGTTTCTCTCTCTATCAAAAAGGAAGACATGAAGGGCAGCGCTGTAAGCGGATGGAGCTTTACGCTGAATCCTGTAAACGGGAAGGGAACAGAAGTCACAAAGCTGACCAATGGCAGCGGAGTGGCAGAGTTTACTGCCATTGACAGCGGCACCTACTACCTGACAGAGAGCGGGTCCGGATATTCCATCAGCTTCCTGACCGATTACCTGACAGGCATTGCGGGTCAGGACGGAGTTTCTGATGATATTGCTGAGTTTGTACCGTCAGGGGAAGGGATTGAGCTTGGAATTACCACAGGCACTAAAGCCGGTGAGCCGGTGGTGACGGCGGTGAAGAAACTGTCTGACTACGGCTTTGATGGAACTCTGACGGTGAAGAACCCGAAGCTGGGCAGCCTGACGATCCAGAAAAAAGACGCCAAGAACTCAGCTACGGCTACCGGTTTTGCAGGCACTGAGTTTACCATTTACCGGAAACTGTTTACTTCGATGACAGATTCCGCAGTGATTGGCGCCGGAAATCTGAATACGTCCTCCCTGCCGGATGGATGGGAATTCTATAAGACTGTATCCACCAAAGATAACGGAACGGCTACCGAAGGCAATCTGGAGCCTGGTATCTACTATATTGTGGAGACAAAGGCCCCCACAGGCTATATGCTGAACGGGGAAGGCCAGTACACAGTGATCACCGGCGGACTGGATGTAAAGGTAGAAGTAACAGAGGGGACGGACACCAGATATGTGAAGGAAAATGACAGCTACGCGGCTTCCTTCACTGTGGCGGATCAGCCCAAAGCCAAGCTGGAAGTGACCAAGACTGTGGCGGATGCGGCAGATTCTGATCTGGCAGCTCCCGCAGAGGATAAATTTACCTTCAACCTGTATGATGAAAGCGGAAACAAGGTAGATGCGGATGGAGTCACAATTACAGAAGGCGTGGCAGGGACGTTTGAAAACCTTGCTCTGGGCGAGACGTACTACCTGGAGGAGGTAACGAAAACGGGCTATGCCCTGACCAACATCACCCTGGTTCTGAAGGGAGAGAACAGCGAAAAAGATACGACTATCGACATTGAGGCAAATGACGATGGCAGATACCCGATTACAATAACCAAGGATTATGCGGGCCGGACCCTGCAGGTATCCGTCACCAATACCTACCTGAAGGCCAAAGTGACGATCCTGAAGGTTGATAAGGACGATCCTACGGCTCCCGCGCTGACAGGCGCTGCGTTTACCATCGCGCCCAGTGATGCCCCTGACAAGACGGTTAGTCTGGAAGAAATCACCACCAGCCAGGGTGTGGGAACCGGCGTATACACAGCTGAGGTAATGCTGTATAGTACGGAGGCCACTGAGTATACGATTACAGAGACCCAGCCTCCCGCAGGCTATGAGAAGTCCAAAGAGCCGATTACCGTAACGCTGAGGCCCGGAGTGCATACAGAGTATGATGACGGGGCACGAGAGAAGGAAAACGTGACGGAAGATGAACTGCGAGATGCTTTGATTATGCCCAATACCAGGGGCGTGACCATCACGGTGACCAAATTCGACAACCGTCACGGCGCAGAGGCAAAGCCTTTGGATGGCGTAGGCTTTACTCTGTACTACAGCAGCGATGGAACGACATGGTCCACCGATACGGAACTTCAGGGGACGACCGGTACTGACGGTACTGACGGTACGGTTTCCTTCTATGTGCCCGGCGGTGAGGACCAGAAGTACGCGCTGGCAGAGGAACTGCCGGTTGAGGGATATTCCGGTGTGGACAGCGTATGGAACGGTGAAACGGAGCTGTCAGCTTCAACTGAGGTGGCAGAAGGAATAACCGGCTATGTGCTGAATCCGGACGGAAATCTGATCAGCGGAGACTATACATTCCAGGTTTACAATGTTCCCAAGGTGAGCCTGAAGGTGACAAAGGACGATGTAAGCAACTCCGGCATTGTACCGGAAGCCTATGTGTCCGTCTATGAGATCCCGGAGGAAGCAGGACTGACAGAAGGTCAGTCTCTGACGGATGATCAGATCAGCACCTATGCGGTTGCGAATAACCTGATCGAGAATGGCCAGGGCTGGACAGATCAGCTGGATGGCGATGGTAAAACCACCTTCAAAATGTTTGACGTGGAACAGGGCAAGACTTACCTGGTGGTGGAGACAGAGACCAGAGGCCATGAGACCGGCGAAGGGAAAAAATATGACACGATCATCAAGGGCGATAAGCGGGTAGTCTGGTATAAAGTAGTACAGATTGAAGAGTACCAGAAGGAGCAGGAAGTATGCGCTCTGCATAATGTGCTGGGCAAGGTTGACCTGACTCTGACGAAGACCTCCAACATAACAGAGGATCTTCCCAGTCTGTACGAAGGAAACCAGACGATTACCTATAGCATAACGCCTGTGGTGACCAACACCAATTATCCCCTGGACAGCTTTGTGCTGGAGGATACGGGACTGACCGCTTATGACAAAGACGGCGGCGAGATCGACCTGAAAGGCCAGTATTCCATTACCAGTATAGAGCTGGGACAGGCAACCCACAAGACGGAACACTATACGGATGATGGCACCAGTGCGAATGTGTACGCTACCGTTACGTTTACTGACTTTGAAGGAAATCATTATCCAAGTCAAAAGATCCTGGTATCGGATGGAGGAACAGACAGGAAGGTTACACTTCAGGATGCAAACGTTCCTGCTGACGCCAGAATCCAGAGCTTCCGCATCGACTACAGCAGCGACCTTGGCGGCGGGAAGGGCTACGCGCTGGGCGCGGACTTTAAGCCGGGCACAGTCAGCCTGGATGTACTGCTGTACGACCAGACCGGGCAGGATGCCGGCGAAGAGACGCCGGATCAGAATACAGGTGCAGACGAGGGCGAGACTGACGGAGAAACCGGAGATCAGACCTATGCTCCTGTGATCCGCAAAATAGAAAATACGGCGGAGGCTACCCTGACCTACAGAACGTGGAATGAAAAGGGAGAGCAGGCTGTAGAGGCTACAACTATTCATCGGAACAGTGTGGCGACTAACAGCTTTAAGGAGAAAGACGCTCCCAGGATTACTATTTCCAAGAAGACGGCAGAAGGATACGGAAGTGTCAGCCTGGATGGAACGGTGAAGTATGAGATCACTCTGACAAACGAGTCGGATAAAGGCGGAAAGAGTCTGCCTAACCCGGTGATTATTGATCTGCTGCCCCGGGGCGTGACCGTGACCGGCGATAGCTTTGCCAAAATAACCGAAAGCACCAGCGCAAGTAACCTGGCAATCCAGCAGCAGACCGCCTCCAGTAAGGAGGAGAATACGGCTGCGATAATCCGGCTGAGCGGAGATCTGGAGCCGGGCGCAGCAGTGACAGTGGAGCTGACCGCAAAAGTTGGCAGAGGCGTGGTAAACTATGGAAATACCATGAGGAACTATGCGTTTGTCACCACACAGACCAAGGGTATTGTGGATGCGGAGAACGAGAATGGTTCCGCGTTTAAGGATGTAAACGGCGGATGGGCCAGAACACTGGAGGAAGTGGCAGAGGATATTAATGATATCGGAGCCGACCGGGCACAGGCACTGTCCGACCTGCTGAAAAATGCGGGACTGACCGGGTACGGTTATCTCTGGAACTACGCAGACTCCAACTGGACTACTAACTCCGGCATTACGCTGCTGAAGGAGAACAAGGGCAGCAAGGATACGGACGGCTATCAGACCAACCGTCTGGCCCGTACCACAAGAAACGGCGGATGGGTAGACTACCGGCTGACCGTGACAAACACGTCCACCTCGGAGTACCGCTCTCACCTGGCAGTGATAGATGTTCTGCCTGTGTTGAATGATACGATGGGCAATGGAACAGCCCGTTTCAGTAAATGGAAACTGGAGTTTTTCTCCATAGCTTCTGTGCAGGCAGCAGGAGAGACGCTGGCGGCAGAAAGTGATTACAAGGTATATTATACAACAGAAACTGCTGTTGACCGCACGGCGGTAAATACGGCTGAGTTTGATGCTCCGCCTACCGGATGGGAGACTCTGACGGAAGGCATGACAGGCGCGGAGAAGAGTCAGATCACGGCGATCATGGTAGTGCTGCGGGAGGACATTGTTCTGGAGACAGACGACCGGCTGGTAGTGGAGTTCCGTACCAGCGTACCCGAAATGTACGATACGGATGAAGATGCTTTTGCAAAAGACTCCTTTGAGAACGCCATGAACGATTTCCAGGCTCATTTCTGGAATTTCGTACCGGACGGCGATGCTTCTGACGGGGGAGCCAGCGAAGCGTCCAATGCCGGATCCTATGTCAGCTCCAACGTGGTTTCCGCCACCCTGCTTCCCGAACAGGTGAAGGTGGGCGGCCATATCTGGATTGACGCCAACAATGACGGCAGCCAGGATGGGGAGTATGTATATGGCACCGGCGGCAGCTACTTTAACTACAAGATTGTACAGGATATGCTGAATAATATCGGCATCACGCTGGTTAAATACAGCGGCAGCACTGCGACGGAGGTAGGCTATGATACGAAAGCGGATACGACATGGCTTACAAAAGCAGAGTACACCTTTGATAAGCTGGATCCTGCGACCCTGAAGACGGACAATGAAAACGAAGCCTACACAGTGACTGACGGAGTGGCGTCCCTGAATGTGGGTAAGCTGAGGGGAAGCGCGCCGGCAACCTACAAACTGGTGGCGGATCTGCAGAATGTGTCCGGAAACTTTGCGGTAACAGAAAAAGCAGGAGCAGGATATTCCCGGGATCTGGAGGAACTGTATAGCACATATGAGAATGAGACGAAAGACAACAACTACAGGGAAGCCAATAGTAAAGCATCCACTACACTGAATTCTGAGCGGTTCTTCCTGCATCCGTCCACAGATGAGGTGTATGACCACACCAAGGACCTGGGCCTGGTGCTGTACCGAAATCTGGTAGTGACCAAGGAGGCTGCGGATGATCCCAATACACCGGTAGAGGGCGCAACCTTTGCGGTGTACGGTCCCTTCAATTCAGATGAAGAGGCACGGAATGCCGACCTGAACAGCATGCAGCCGAAATGGACTGGAAAAACCGGCTCAGATGGAACGGTGACCTTCTCTGATCTGCTGTGGTTTAAGGCCTATGTGATTGTGGAAACTTCCACGGCGCCGGGCTATGAACTGGCAGGCGCAGAGGCTACCAGCAATACGGCGGAAGGTTCTACTGAAATCGGTGAGGTAATGCCGGAAGCGCTTACTGTGGCTAACCAAGATGGAACAACAACCAAGTGCCCGGGCTGGGTACTGGGTATTCCGGGTACACAGTCTACAGTGGAGACTGAGGATGTTACGGTAACCAATATCCGTAAGACCACGGTTGAACTGGAGGCCAGCAAGGATCTGACGAAAAAAGACCTGACAGCAGGGGCATATGAGTTCCAGCTGCTGAACAACGAAGGAAAGCTTCTGCAGACTAAGGCCAATGACGCCGAGGGCAATGTAAAATTTGACGCTGTGGAACTGACCAGAGTGGCAGGCGAGGACAATCCGTATACCTTCTATATTAAAGAGGTTCTCCCGGAAGATCCTGAAAATGAAGGAGAGGTGCTGAACAAGAAGGACGGCATACTCTACGATGAAACGGTGTACACCGTGAAGGTAACCACCCAGTGGACCGGTAACCAGCTGACAGTCGCTGAAACGACTTACAGTGTGAATGGTACGGAAGCTCCGAATGGCGCACAGTTTACCAATCGCTATGAAGCTGCCGGAACATGGCAGCTGACCGGCAATAAGAACCTGACCGGCAGATACCAGAAGGACGGAGAGTTTACGTTCAAGCTGGTGGAGACGGATAAGGACGGCGAAGCGCTGCCGAATGCAGCAACCTATACCGCAGAGAATGCGGTAAACAGCACCGATAAGACAAAGGGAACCTTCACATTTGATGAGATTTCCTACACCAAGAACGAAACGGTTGATCAGACAGGAGACCATTACTATCTGATCGAGGAGGATCTGAATGCAGGAAATGGCCTGGCGGACAACAGCCAGCAGTTCCTGGTGCAGGTGACCGTAACCGACAACGGAGACGGAACACTGAATGCAGAGACTGCGGAAGTGAAGGCGAATACCGGAGAGAACGGAGCCTGGGCATCTGCGGAAGATGGTGTGGTATTTGACAACACCTATACTTCCAGTGGATCCGATACCCTGAATGGCAGCAAGACCGTTACCGGCGGCCCGCTGAGAGACTTTACATTCGGTATTTATACGGATGCAGGGTGCAACCAGCTGGCAGTCGATGCGGCAGATGTGGCTGCAAAGAAAGCTCCTACAAAACGGGTAAGCGAAAATCAGGTATCTGTGAGCGCGAACCAGGATGCCACCGAGAGCACATTTGGCTTCACGGTTTACTTTACGGAGGCCGATATTACTGATAAGGAAAATGGCACCGGAACCGTAATCCTCTATGTGAAGGAGGAAGGCGCTGCGGATAACAATGCTACCACCAATGATACGTCCGTATTTAAGGTGGAGTACAGCCTGAAGGATAACGGCACCGGAACAATCACCGCGACACCTGCTATTACAGAGGTTGACGGAGATGGCAGCAGCATAGCCTTCGAGAACCGCTATGCGGCAACAGGTCCTGTGGAGCTGAAAGCCAAGAAGGTGCTGACCGGAAGAAACTTTGCGGCAGATGAATTTACCTTCCAGCTGCTGGATGCTGAAGAAAATGAGCTGCAGACTAAAAAGGTACCGGCAGGAACAGCCACAGCTGAGAGCAATACTTACAGCGCAGAGGTTGCATTTGATCAGATTACCTATGACATGGATGATCTGGCTAAAGCTACTGGCGGCTATGAGGCTGAAAAGACCTTTACCTACTATATAGTAGAGGAGGCGGGAAGCGCTGAAGGCGTGACCTATTCAAAGGCTAAGTATAAAGTGGAAGTGACTGTGACTGATAATGGAACCGGCACACTGGCAGTATCGGCTCCTGTGATCACCCAGGTACTGAATGATCTTGGTGTAAAACCTGAAAGCGGAAGCGTAGAGAGTGCTACCTTTACCAATGATTTCAAAGCCAGCGGTTCGGTAACACTGAAAGCGGCCAAGAATCTTAAGGGACAGACACTGAGCGATGGACAGTTTACGTTCACTCTGACGGATGTGACAGAAGGACTTGCAGATGCAGATAAAGTTTCGGAGAAAACTACAACGAATACAGGAACGGCTGTAAGCTTCGTACTGGATAACGTTTACGACCAGGACGATGCGGGCAAGACCTTTACCTATGTGATCAAAGAAAAGAATGATGGTAAAGACGGCTACACTTATTCTGGGGCGGTTTACCGGGCAAAGGTAACGGTTTCCCTGAATAAGGATAAAACCGGACTTGACACGGAGGTGACGTACGAGAAATACAACGCTGAGACAGAAGAGTGGGATCCTGCAACGGAAGAGGTTACATTTGACAACTTCTATAAGGCTTCCGGCAGCACCACAATCAACGGTACTAAGACAGTAACCTACCGTGATACGGAAGTGAAAGATGCTGAGTTTACCTTCCTGTTGAAAGAAGGCGACACAGAAATTGCTCAGATCAAGACTGATGCAGGCGGAAAATTCTCCTATGAGTTCAAATATGAGATTACGGAGGAAACCACAGATGAGGAACTTGCGGCTCTTCTGGGCGAGCATACCTACACGCTGACGGAGGTTACTCCGGATCTGGATGAAAAGGATCCGTACATGCTCTACAGCGGCCAGAAGTACACCATCAAGATTACGGTGGATGACAATGACAGAGACGGAGAACTGAATGTATCCGCGCCTGCAGTGACAGATGAAACCGGTAAACCGGTAGAGGCCATCACTTTCACCAACACCTACCAGGCGAAAGGTGAGGCGACACTGAATATCACCAAGAACCTTACCGGAAACCGGGCAGAGGGAATTGGCGAGAATGAGTTTAGCTTCACTGTTACACTGTTGGATGAGGATGGAAATGAAACCGGCACGTCACAGACTGTACAGATACCGGCGGCTGAGGAGGGAACACCTTATACCTCAAAGGGAACAGTTACTTTCAACTATAATCAGGAAAACCTGAATAAGGATGGAAGTGAAAAGACCTACTGGTACAAGATCTCCGAAAATGCTTCTGCTGCAGTGAGTGTCGCAAAGGATACGGCAGATTACTATGCGAAGGTAGTTCTCAGCAACAGCGGTAAAGGCGATGGAAAGATTGTTTCCGCAGTAACCTACCATACAGCCATTGGGGAAGAAGCACTGAAGGCTGAAGATGGAACTCTGCTGACGGGTGTGACCTTTACCAACAGCTACACGGCTGACGGCAAGGGCAAAATCAGCGGAAACAAGAAGCTGACCGGAAACCGGAACAACAAAGAGAACGATATTAAAGATCAGGAATTCCAGTTCCAGGTAGTGAAGGTAAATGCCGATGAAACAGAAGAGGTTGTAGGATACGCCTATAACGATGCGAAAGGCGACTTCACTGTGGAATTTGGTAAGGAACTGGTGGACGGCGATGTAGTAAACTTCACACAGGCTGACATCGGACAGACCTTTACCAACTATGTGCTGCGTGAAGTGATCCCGGCAGAAGGCGAAGAAGGATATAACGCAAGCATCGACTACGATGAGACTACCTATCCGCTGACTGTGACAGTGGCTGACAGCAAAACGGAGAAAGGTAAGCTGGCCATCACCGTAACACGGACAGATGGAAAGACGGATACACCGCAGTTTACCAACAAGTATCTGGCTACAGGCACAGGAAGCATTTCCGGCACCAAGAAGCTGACCGGAAACCGTCTGAATACAGGCGCAGTGAAACCCAGCGAGTTCACCTTCCAGGTACTGGATGGAAACAACAAGGTTGTTGGAACGGCAGTCAATGATGGACAGGGCAACTTTACCATCGCAGATATTTACAAGACCGTTTCTGAAGATGCTGAGGGTAATGCAGTGAACGTACCCTTCGACCAGGATGACATCAGAGAAGAGGCATATACAGGCTATACGCTGGTTGAGGTGGATAAAGCTGATACGGAGACAACAGGCATCACATATGATAAGACAACGTATCCGCTTACCATCACCGTCAGCGATAAAGACGGACAGGGCAGCCTGGATGTAAAAGTAGAACTTGACGGTGAAGCAGAAGCTGCAGAATTTACAAATGACTACCATGCAACTGGCACAGGCGTAATCGAGCTGAAGAAGAGCCTGACCGGACGGCCTACCGGCCTGATCTCCGGCGAGTTTGAGTTCGAGATCTATGAGAAAAATGCAGACGGTAAACTGGAGCCGGTAATGGTGGAAGTAGTCAAGGAGAATGAGCCTGTAACGACTGCGCTGATTGCCAGCAACGATGCAGACGGAAATATCCGCTTTGAACTGTCTTACGATGAGACAGATCAGGGTACTCACACTTACGTGATCAAAGAGATCGACACCGGAGATCCCAACATCACCTATGATGGTGAAACGACGGAGGAAGGAGAGTGGAAGAGTAAAGAAATCCAGGTGACTGTGAAAGTGGAAGATAAGGGCGACGGCACCATGACGGCCACAACCACTTATCCGAAGGATATCACTTTCAAGAACAGCTACACCGCAACCGGCAGCGAGGCCTTCACCGGCTGGAAGTACGTGCTGGGCAACAGAGCGGCACAGGTAGAGGAGAATGAGTTCACCTTCACCGTAAAGGAGAAGATGGCAGACGGTACAGAAGTAGAAGTAGCTACCGGAAAGACTGTGGCGGGCGGAAAGATCGAGTTTACCCAGATCGTTTACGACCAGGATGATCGAAACGATCCCGCTGATCCGAATGACGTACACACCTACCTGATCTATGAGGATCCGGGACAGGATGGTTCCATTACTTATGAGACGGAACCTGTCACTGTAACCGTGAAGGTAACCGACGCAGTAGACGAAAATGGAAACTACGTTGAGGGCCAGCTTGCCACGGATATCACCTATCCGACGACCGAGGATGACATAAAAGGTGTGGTATTTAAAAACCAGTACAATGCCGAGGGCAGCATTACTCTGGAGGGAACCAAGGAACTTCTTGGCAACCGGGCGGCTGACCTGAAAGACGGAGAGTTCACCTTTGAGGTGAGAGAACTGGATGAAAACGGCGTGCCGGGACAGACAGTCGTGACTACCGGCGAAAGCAAGGCGGACGGAACGATTGACTTTGAGCCCATTGAGTACAAAGTGGAAGCCGGAAGAAGCGACATCGGAACTCACACCTATGAGATCCGCGAGGTGGCCGGAACGGATGAAACCGTGGACTATACAGACACCGTATTTACCGTAACGGTAGAAGTGACGGATCTGGGCGAAGGAAAACTGGATGCCCAGGTAGTCCAGGAGGAGAGCCAGACAGTGGCCTTCCAGAACCAGTACCTGGCAGCCGGCGAGCTGACTCTGGATAACTTCTCCAAGGCTCTGGACGGCAGCACTCTGACGGAAGGACAGTTTACCTTCCAGCTGACAGACGAGGTGGGCAATGTGCTCCAGACCGTGACCAACGGCCCGGACGGCTCCATCGCCTTTGAGCCTCTGACCTACGACCAGGATGATATCGGACAGGAATTTGTCTACACCGTATCCGAAGTAAACACCGGCGTAAACGGCATCACCTACGATGAGACCGCTTACACGGTACGGGTGACAGTGGAAGACAGCGAGACCAGCGACGGAAACCTGGTGGTAACGCCCACCGTTCTGAACGGCAGCAGCGTAGTAGAACCTGCTGAGGGCGAACTGCTTCCGGCAGTGACCTTTGAAAATGCGTTTGACGGCTCCGTGACCCTGACCAAGCAGGGCGCGGACGGCAGGAACCTGGCAGGCGCTCAGTTCACACTGTATGCGGCCACCGGCCAGGAGGATGCTTACGAGATTTACGCTGCGGCGGAAAATCCTCAGGGCATCTACACCACCGATGAGAACGGTCAGCTGACCGTGACGGGCCTGCCGGCCAATACCTACTACTTCGTGGAGACCCAGGCGCCCGCCGGCTACGCCATTGAGACGGATCCCAACGGCGATCCTGTAAAATATGAGTTTACCATCGGAGTGGAGGACGGAACCACGGCGGCAGTGGTGAATGCGGCTCTGACCGTAATCGACCCGCTGGCCACCACCGGATCCATCCAGGTGACCAAGAGACTGAGCACTCTGGACGCAGATCTGAACTTTGTAGACTTTGTTGCAAACAACGAAACCTACTATGTGGGTATCTTCACCGATGCGGCTGGCACACAGCCCTACGGCACCGATTACATCCGTTCCATCTCCATGGATGGCATCGCGGTATCCGAACCGGTTACCTTTGACGGACTGACCAGCGGAACCTACTACATCCTGGAGACAGACGCGGCAGGCAATCCCATTCCCATGAATGAGATGCAGACCATGAACGCGGCTTCTTTCTACTGCCAGACAGAGGAGGAGAGCTCCAACATGGTAACCCTGGATCTGACAGCGGATGACCGGCCCGGACTGGTGAGACTGCAGAATGTTTACATGGATCTGCCCGACGGTTATTACTGGGAGGCTTCTCTGAACATCACCAAGCGGGTGCTCAGAAACGGCGAGGAAGCTACTGTGGACGACACCTTCTACGCAGGCGTGTTCAATCAGCTTGAGGATGGAAGCTATGAGCTTCTGGTAGAAGTGGAGCTGCTTCAGAACGATACGGTAACCGTATCCGGTCTGGGCGGCCCGGTAGACGGAACAGCCACCTTCTACGTATTCGAGACCGACGGAAACGGCAATCCTGTCAGCGATGATCCTGCCTTTGGATACAGCGTGGACGGCGAGGGCAGCGTAACCGTAACGGAGCAGAATACCACAGGCGCGGTGACCATCACCAACTCCTTCGAGGAGGAGGAAACCACCACCACGACCACTACCACGACCACCACCAGCGGATCCGGTACAGCTACCGGCAAGTCCACTGCAAACGTTAAGACAGGAGACGACACCAACCTGATGCCGTACCTGGCAATGATGGTTCTGGCGGCAGCCGCGGCGGCAGGCGTTCTGGTCTACAGAAAGCGCAGACGCGAGGATGAAGAGGAAATCTGAGTCCGGGAGTCAGAAACAAAACAGAATAGGCGGTAACGCGTAAGGCGCGGCCCTTCGGGGCCGCGTCTTTTTTTCTGGTTTTCTGGCGGTGCGCCTGGCTGCCCGGTATCGGTCTGTTTGGCGCCGGCTGCAGAGTCGGAAATACAGTTTTTGCAGTGCGGCGGTATCACAGAAAAAACGGTACGGCCGAAATTCATGGTTTGCATGCAGAGACCGTACCCGGCAGGGAAAGAACCTTTGGACGGTTCCTGCAAACTCCGCCCGCCTGTCCGGGTATTTTGTTCTCTTTAAGCCGCCGGAAAGCTTTCCGGAAAACGTTTCAGAAGACGTTCCGGTATAAAAAGGACAGAAAAGAAGGAAGGCAGACAGCGGCGGATGGAATCACATAAAATGGATTGACACGCATTATCAAAAGAATTATAATAAACATATTATATAAGGATGACAGGGGCTTTATAAAGGAGAGACGGGTTTGCTTTCAAGGAAGAGAAGTGGAGAAGAAGTCAAAAAAGGAGAGGAAAGTGAAGAAGCATACCCGAATAGACAGCAGACCGGAGGCCCGCCGCCGCAGGTACCGGGAGATTTTGGAAAATTTTACACTCATGAGCGATACGTTTATGCGGAATGTGTTTAAAAAACAGGAATGTACAGAATATGTTCTGCAGGTGATTATGAATCAGGGGGATCTGAAGGTTCTGGAGCAGGTTCTGCAGAAAGACTATAAAAATCTGCAGGGCCGGTCCGCCGTTCTGGACTGTGTGGCGCAGGATGCCGGGGGCAGGCAGTTTAATGTGGAGATCCAGCAGGATGCGGAAGGGGCATCCCCCCGACGGGCCCGTTATCACAGCGGTTTGATGGATATGAACACCCTGAATCCCGGCCAGGATTTTGATGAACTGCCGGAGACCTATGTGATTTTTATCACCCGGGACGATACGCTTGGATACGGTCTCCCCGTTTACCACGTGACCAGAAAGATCGAAGAGGTGGGAGCGGATTTTGGGGATGAAGCTTATATCCTCTATGTGAACGCAGGCACACAGGAGGACACAGAGCTGGGCCGACTGATGCATGACTTCCATTGCAGGAGAGCGGAGGATATGTACAGCGAGATCCTGGCGGAGCGGGTGAGGGAACTGAAAGAGACGCAGGAAGGAGTGGATATCATGTGCAGAGAGATGGATGAAATCTACAGAGAAGGGCAGAGATACGGTGAAAAACGCGGGGAGAAACGCGGTGAGGAGCGAGGGATAAAGCTCGGCGAGAAGCGAGGGATAAAGCTCGGCGAGAAGCGAGGAGAGGAGCGTGGAATTGCCAAGGGAAAACAGGAGATGGCCTTTTCGCTTTTAAGAATGGGAATGCCGGTAGAAGAAATTGCGAAGGCGGCGTCAGTGAGTGTTGAACTGGTTGAGAAATGGCTGGAAAAGGAGCTGCATCCGGTGGGATAAGGAGAACGATAAGGCCGGGATATTCAAGACATATCGCCTATTTTTCTGCATAAAAAAACGGAGTCACGGCGGCATGAATTACATAAAAAATTTACAGAGCCGGACCGCCGTTCTGGACTGCGTGGCGCTGGATGCCGGGGGCAGACAGTTTAATGTGGAGATCCTGGCGGAGCGGGTGAGGGAACTGAAAGAGACGCAGGAAGGAGTGGATATCATGTGCAGGGAGATGGATGAAATCTACAGAGAAGGGCAGAGATACGGGGAGAAACGCGGCGAGAAGCTCGGCGAGAAGCGAGGAGAGGAGCGTGGGATTGCCAAGGGAAAACAGGAGATGGCCTTTTCGCTTTTAAGAATGGGAATGCCGGTAGAAGAGATTGCGAGGGCAGCATCAGTGAGTGTTGAACTGGTTGAGAAATGGCTGGAAAAGGATTTGAAACCGGTGGGATAAAACAGATCCGACTGCATCGGCCTGTCCTGTCCGGAGGGGAGAAGACTCTTTAAAAATTTCTGATTTTCCCAAAAAAATGATGAAAATACCTCCCATGAAAGAGTTCACGAAATAACAGGGTTGTTATAATGAGAACAAGAAAACGGAAAACAAGATCCCCGGTTGGCTGTCCTGGCGGGCGGCAGGGGTCCGGATAGATGGAGGTAAGTCATGAGAAATAGAAAGAATTGGAAAAAAATCGCAGCGATCCTGATGACAACCGCATTCCTGCTTCAGGGAACCGCAGCTATGGCGGAAGAAGCACCTGTTGCAGAGACTCCTGTGACAGAGGCCGTTCAGACTAAAGCAGCACCGGAGACAGAGGCACCCCAGACGGAAGCGCCTCAGACCGAAGCGCCTCAGACAGAGGCTCCTCAGACCGAAGCGCCTCAGACAGAGGCACCCCAGACGGAGGCACCTCAAACCGAAGCGCCTCAGACAGAGGCTCCCCAGACCGAAGCGCCTGTAACGGAGGCACCTGCAACCGAAGCGCCCGTTACGGAGGCGCCCGCCACGGAAGCACCTGTAACAGAAACACCCGCTACCGAGGCACCTGCAACCGAAGCACCCGTTACGGAAGCACCTGTAACAGAAGCGCCTGCCACCGAGGCGCCTGCCACGGAAGCACCTGCCACCGAGGCACCTGCGGAGGAGACTCTTCCCGCAGAGACTGAGATTGAGACAGAAACCGAGACGGAGAAAGTGGTATACAAGACCAGCTTCCGTTTTGAGAATGAGGAAGTTCTGATTACCGCCGGCGCATCCGAAGCGGCAAAGCTTCCGGAAAATACAGAGATGAGAGTAGAGAAACTGCAGCCCGGAACCCAGGCTTATGAAGCGGCCAAAGCGGCTGTGGAAGCTAAGACCGGCGTAAAGGAAGGCATGGAGTACCTGTTCTACGATGTAAACTTCTTCTCCGACGGACAGAAGGTAAGCTACCCGGAGGGTACCGTAACGATCCAGATCCAGTTTAAGCAGGAGCAGAAAAACAGCGCGGAAGGAAATCAGAGCGTACTTCACATTGATGAGAATTCTCAGGTGAAGGACGTGACCGCTCCCACAGCAGAGGGAAGCGCCATGAGTTCTGTAAACTTCGCCCTGTAAAGTGATGAAAATGCAGCTGCCGCATCAGGGATGCGGCAGTTTTTCTTTGTCCTTTTTCTTTTTTTCTTCCCGGTTCCGGATCCGGTACTGCAGAGGACTTACACCCTGCACTTTCCGGAAACTCTGAGAAAAATAGCTGGGAGATGAAAACCCAAGATTTCCGGCTATCTCAGCCAGGCTCATTCCGGTTTCCGTGAGCAGGTGCATACTCTCCTGAATCCGGCGGGAAATGAGGTAATTAATGGGGGACGTTCCGTATTCCCGGCTGAAGCTGTGTACGAGATAATATTTGCTTACGTGGACTGCTTCCGCCAGAATGTCCAGTGTCAGGTTTTCTCTGAAGTGGCTGTCAATATAGCGGCGGGTAATGGCCGCTTCCCGGCTGGATTTCCGGGAGGAGGGAACGAAGGAAATCTCAAACTGGCTGCACCGCATCAGATAGAGCAGAAGCACCTCCAGAAGATCCCGGCAGACCGTATCGTAGCCGGGAAGTCCGCCTTCCATCTCCCGCAGCAGGCCCTGCAGACAGAACAGAACCGCTTCCCTGTCGGACTGACAGTGAACCACCGTCCATTCTTCTGCCGCGCTGTCGCCGGACAGGGCCTCCAGGCCGTCTACTCCCGCGGCAATATAGGCCAGGGGCGCATCTTTGAAATCGAATGCTGTGTGCTCCCCGCCGGAGTTCAGGATGAGGGCATCGCCGGCGGCAAGGGAGATCTCCTGCCCGGACAGCCGCAGGCTTCCTTCTCCTTCCGTGATAAAAAGCAGCTCCGTACAGGGATGGGGCTGAAACGCCAAATTCCTTTCGCCGCCGCACCGGATTTCACTGACGTAGCAAAGCCGGGTGACTGACCGGTCTACCGGATTGACGGGCAGAGTGTTAAAGGAATAGCAGCTGGTAGTCATGAACGGAGGTCTCCTTTTCGTATTTTCGCGTTGTGCCTCTTTTATTATAAATTGAAAATGCCGGATATGCAAGGAATGAGTATGAAAAAAATTGTGAAAACTCATGAAAAATGAGGGGAATTAGCATTGATACTTCGTGAAACTATATAGTAAAAAATAGATAAATTGTTAAAAAAGACCCAAATTATACAAAACAGACAAAAAACAGGGGGTGGTATTGGGGAAATAGTGGAGAGGAAAAAGGAGAAATTTTAGAATTCTTGCAGAAAAATGGCGGAAAAGCTTGTATATTCCTTAAATTTTAACTATGATAGAATTATAACAATCCCGCGAAATTTGACCGATCATAGAACACTAATCAGGGGGAATCGATGCAATTCAAAGGGAAGGGGGAATATTGATGGCGACAATTAAGGAAGTAGCCAAGCTGGCAGGCGTTTCACTGACCACTGTATCCCGAGTCCTGAACCGTGATGAGAGCCTTTCGGTGACCAATGAGGTGAGAATGAGGATATTTCGCGCAGCGCATCAGCTGAGCTATGTTCCGCCCCGGCTGCGGAAGGAAGCAGGAGAAAAGAAGAAGCTGATTATCGGAGTGGCGGACTGGAGAGCGGATAAGCAGCATGTACATCCTGCCTACCTGACCGCCATGCTGGAGATGATGACGGATCACTGCGAGGTGGAATTTGAGGAACTGCAGCCCGGCCAGAGGAAAATGGTGGACGGCATTATTGCCCTGGGAAGGTACAGCGAGGAGGAGATCTTTTTTCTCCGCTCTCTGACGTTTGCTATTGTATTTGTGGACGCGGACCGGAAAGATTATGAAAATGACCAGGTGAAGCTTGACTTTGGTCAGGGCCTGAGAGATCTGCTGGATTACCTGACGGATGAAAAAAAGTATGAGAGCGTAGGCTATATCGGCGGCTGGCGCGAGCAGGACGAATCGCGGATCGGCGAGCGGGGGCTGGAGCATCTGACAGGCTGTCTCAGGCAGAAGAACTGCTTCAGGGAGGAACTTTTTCATCAGGGTGACGGAACCCGTGAGAGCGGTTACCGCATTGCCGGCCAGGCGGCCCGGGAAGGTACGCTTGCCAGAGTAGTGCTGCTGGGCGGCGACGAAGCGGCCCAGGGAGCCCTGGAGGCTTTTGAGGATCTGGGGCTGAGGGTGCCGGAGGATGTGGCAGCGGTGGTCTGCCAGGATGTGTGCTCCCTGGACGGCAGATGGAACCGGGAAACCCGGGTGGAGGTTCTGCCGGATTATGTGTGGGAAAATGCCCTGACCCTGCTTCTGGGGCGGCTGGAGTGCCGCAGGACCCAGGCGGTTACCGTGACGGTTCCGCTGCGGATCAGAAAAGGGGACACGGCGTAAAGCGGCCGAAGTAAAAATAAATAACCCGGCTTTCTGGTAACCATTATTTAAAAGATTACCTGGAGAGCCGGGTTATTTTAATGAGATATTTCTGTAAACAAACACTGTTCAGAGGGCATCACAGTTATGCGGTACTGTATTCCTTTTCCCAATCGTCCTGAAATTCTCGGACTGCCTGGGCAGGAGCAGGATTGTTCCAGAATTCTTTTAAAATATTGTATGGAAGAGTAGCGGCATCAGCACCAGCAAGAAAGGCTTCTACTACCTGTCGGCTGTTGCGAAAACTGGCGGCAAGAATTTTGGGCGGCTTATCGCTGCTCTTTATAATACAGGAGATTTCCCATATTGTTTTTTGAGGATCCATGTTTAAATTGTACATCTTGTTATAATAAACTGCGATACAGTCGGCTCCGGCTAATGTGGCCAGAATGGCCTGCTCAGGAGAATATACGGTAGTTGCTGTAACAGGTATATCCCTATCGCTAAGCTCTTTCATAGCTCGGAAGCCTTCGTATGTGGCAGGAATTTTTATATGTATTTCCTGTCTGCAATTATCGAGAATAGCTTCTGCGTTTTGGATCATTTGTTCCCAGGTATTTCCGACAACCTGAACATGCAGCTGTTTCTTTTCTATTATGTTTTTAATTGCTTTAATTCTTTGAAAGAAATTTGTATGCTCACGGCAGATGATGGTGGGGTTGGTGGTAATGCCGCAGATGGGGATCCATTTGCTGGCCAGCTTAATTTCTTGAAGGTTTGCAGTATCAAGCAGTATTTCCATAAGCACAACCTGTACCTTTCCGAGCTTATTTTTTTCCTTTGCTTCTGGTGTCAGCAAGAACAGAGATAACAATGATAACCCCTTTTAAGACCTGCTGCCAGTAAGTATTAATACCGACGAGTGTCATGCCATTTGTAAGGACGGTCAAAAGAAGAACGCCTACAATCGTTCCGAAAATCTTGCCGCGTCCTCCGGACATGCTTGTGCCTCCGACTACAGCAGCTGTGATACAGTCCATTTCAAAATTCTGACCGGCAGAAGGCTGGCCGGATCCAAGGCGGGCTGTGATAATCAAACCAGCCAGCGCAGTAAGAACTCCCATGATCATATATACAATAATTTTCACCTTTTCTACGGGAATTCCAGACCATTTACTGGCATCGCTGTTTCCGCCTACTGCATAGATATAGCGGCCAAATTTTAATTTCGAAGTAACGATATAGCCAAATAAAATAACAACGCACATAATAATAACCGGAATGGGAATAACGCCAATGTATCCGGTTCCGATACTGGTAAAAGCTTCGGACTGCCAGACAACAGAATTACCGCCTGTAATAATATAGGCAAGTCCGCGAAGAACCGTCATGCTGGCTAATGTAGCAATAAAGCCAGGAAGCTTTCCGTAGGCGCAGAGTATGCCGTTGACACAGCCTACAAGAAGCCCTACCGCAAGTGCGGTGATAACAGCCAGAAACGCATTCCCCGTGTTTTTGCAAACCATGGCACCAGCCAGTCCTGAAGCGCATACCAAAGATCCTGCGGACAGATCAATTTCCCCAATTACAATAACCATGGTCATTCCTACTGCGGCAATGGCTGTATAAGATCCCTGCCGTAAGATGTTTGTGATATTATTTAGAGACATAAACTGGCTGTTCATGGCAGTCCAGATGACGCAGAGCAAAAGGACTACACCCACCAGAAGAAGTTCACGAAAGGAACTAATGTTAAACGATTTTTTCTTATTCATCTTTATTTCCTCCGAATGCAGCTTGCATAATATTGTTTTTAGTGATTTCATCGGCAGAAAGAGTTCCGCCGATACTTCCTTCATGCATGACAATAATGCGATCGCTTATTTTCATTACTTCTGCCATTTCTGATGAAATCATAATAATGCTTTTTCCCTGATTAACCAGCCTTCGCATCAGCGCATAAATTTCGTTTTTGGCTCCGACATCGATTCCCCTGGTGGGCTCGTCCATAATCAGGATATTGGGGGTCATAGCCAGCCATTTGGCAATTACAACTTTTTGCTGATTTCCACCGCTTAATTCTTTGACTTCCTGTGTTTCGTTTCTTAAAGAAATTCCAAGATCCTGAATATATGTGCCGGTAATCTGCTTTAGTTGAGAATTTTTCAGAAATGCTCCTTTAATCTGCTGCAATTTTGAAATAAGCATATTGTCTTTCACGCTCATTCCCAAAATCAGACCGAGGTTTTTGCGATCCTCTGGAACAAGACCAATGCCATTTTTTATAGCATCCTGCGGACAGGAGATTTTCACTTGCTTTCCCTGTATGAAGATTTCACCTTCCCCAACAGGATCAACGCCAAATATGATACGGGCCAATTCGGTACGGCCTGCACCGACCAGCCCGAAAAAGCCGAGGATTTCATTTTCATACAGCTTAAAATGTACAGGATGACTGTTGGGAAAAACTTTTACATTTTTTACTTCCATTACGACATTTTTTTTAACATGGTTATCGGAAGTTTTTCCCGCATCAGCCTGAATCTCATGGCCAATCATCATTTGTATCAGATCCGGTTCGGAAACATTTTTTGTTTCAACTGTATCAATAAAGGTGCCGTTTCTGAAAACAGTAATACGATCCGATATGTCAAATATTTCTTCCATACGATGAGAAATATAGACGATACATACTCCTTTGCTTTTTAAATCACGTATGATATCAAATAAAACCTGAGATTCTTTTTCCGAGAGACTGGCAGTAGGTTCATCAAATACCACAACCCGGGCCTGAAAAGACAGGGCTTTGGCAATTTCAACACACTGTTTCTGACCGCAGCTTAAACTGTCAACCATCGTTTCCGGAGAAATATCGAGATTTACTTTTTTGAGTTCTTCTTTTGCTTTCCGGTTTAATGCGGCACGGTTCAAAACGCCGTTTATACCGGGCTCTCTGCCAATAAAAATATTTTCTGCTATATTCATATTCTCCAGAAGATTTAATTCCTGGAACACCATGCTTAATCCATGCTTTTGAGCCATGAGGGGAGATTTCATTTCAATTTCTTCCAGTTCTTTTGTCTGCTCATTATAGAGATACATGGTGCCGCTGTCCTTTGTATAGACACCGGTCATAATTTTCATAAGCGTAGATTTGCCGGCTCCATTTTCGCCCATAAGCGCATGAACTTCGCCTCTGCGCAGTTCGATCTGAACATGATCCAGGGCTTTAATACCGCCGAATGATTTGGAAATATCCTGCATTTTTACAATAACATCGGACACGTTGGTTCTCCTTTCTAACAGAGGGTGCTGCAAATTGCAACACCCTCGATTATGATATCTCAGTTAAGTGTAAGGTTTACTCTACTTCCACACCGTAACCTTCTTCACGCTCAATAAAGTCTTGGATGTTATCAGAAGTCATGTACTCAACCGGTATCTCAATAAATTCTTCAATTTCTTCGCCATTGTGCCACTTGATTGCCTGCTCAACAGCCTGATAGCCCATCTGGTAGGGATCCTGAGATACGCCGACAGCAACTTTTCCGTCCCGGATAGCAATCATATTTTCGGCAGTGGCGTCAACTGTTGTAATTAAGACGTCGGAGAGATTAGCAGAGGTTACCGCACTCAGAATTGCCATACCTGAATTTTCATTTACGCCTACAAACGCATCAATATCGGGATTTGCCTGAATAATGTTTTCCGCGGAACTCAGGGCTGTATCACGCGCATGGGCGGTCTGCTGTTCAGCTACTACTTCAATATTGCTTTCGGCAATGGTATCCATGAAGCCGTCTGTACGATCTTTCAAAGAGGAAACGGTTATACCATCGATAATGGCAATTTTGCCTTCACCGCCAAGCTGTTCGATTACGTAATCGGCCAGCATCTGCCCGATGACATAATTATCAGAAGCTAAATAAGCAATGGAACCTTCGCAGTCGATGTCCATGGTAATCACACCTACACCCTGATCGCTGGCAGCTTTTACGGCATTTACAACGCCTTCGGAATCATAAGGATTAAGAAGAATGACATCAGAACCCATAGTAACCAGATTTTCTATCTGCGTGTTCTGTGTTTCCAGAGAACTGTCTGCGGCAAGAAAATTATAGTCCGTTACACCGTACTCCGTGCAGGCATCTTCAATTCCTTTCTGCATGGCAACAAAGAAAGGATGGACATTCTGACCAAAGGAAACACCAATGGAAATATCTGTGGAAGCAGTTTCTTCAGCAAAAACCGGAGCGGAAAGTGTAAGGGCCATAACGGCAGAAGTAATAATGGCAAGTGCTCTTTTATACATATACAAACCTCCTAAAATGATTTGAAATAATTGTTTTTATTCATCCAAATATGTTACAATAAGTAAGCTGTGTTACTGGGAAGAGTAATTACAGCTGTGCTCCGCCTTTGATATTGCGGGGTGCCAATGCAATTTTGCCAAGAATTGCATACTGTGAAGCATGGCCTGCTGCTGGAATGTTTCCGGGAACACAGTGAATAGTAGAGTAAGCAATCGTCGCGAATTTAACTGCTTCTTTATATTCTGGCGGAATACCTATTTCATCAGAGGTCGTCACAGTGATATGCGAAGGAATTCTTTCCTGAATTTCCTTCATAATTTGCGGGTTTTTTACACCGCCGCCGCTTGCGTACAGCTTTTTAGTATTTTTGATAATATCATCCGGAATATTGTCCAGCATACTTTTCGCTACAGCTTCTCCGGTAAAGGCGCATGCGGTGGCGAGAATATCCTCTTTAGGAAGATGACCGTATTTTGCCAGAACACTGTCGATATAGTCTTCATCGTAGTCGCCTACCCATCCGGAGCGGGGAACAGGACGGTCAAAGAAGGGGTGATGCATGAAGAAGTTCAGCAGCTCTTCATTTGTCTTTCCTTTAGCGGCTACCTGGCCATTCTCATCGTAATCCGTTCCCAGCAATTTTCTGCACATATAGTTAGAAATTACATTGCCGGGGCCAGTATCGAAACCAAACATTTTTCTTCGATCACTGCTTGCAACATGAAGATTAGCAATTCCGCCAATATTTAATGTCATAACCGGATGGTCCTCTTTACGGAAGAGGATAAAGTCAAGATAGGGCATAAGGGGAGCGGCGCTTCCTCCAAAAGTATGATCCGCCGGCCTGAAATGGGTAACCGTGTCGATGTTTGTCAGGTTGGCAATAACAGAAGTGTCGCCCATCTGCATACCTGCCGGGTAAGGCCCATTCAGCCAGCGATGAGGCCAGTCCGCTTTTTCTTCCTCCGACATTTCACTAATTCGTTTATGATCAGGCTGCTCCTGATAAATGGTCTGTGTATCAAGCCCCAATACTTTAACATCCTGCGGATTGATGTGATGTTCCTGCATAAACTGAACCGCTTTTTCGGCAAAAACAGCTCCGCAAATATAGTTCAGCCTGTTCAGACCAACCATATCAACTCTGTTTTCAAACGCATCCCGTACGATTTTGGTTACATCATCAGGCCAGGAATAAGAACCTCCGCAAAGAAACTTTGGCGCTTTGGGAAAGCCATCGCTGTCCATTTCAGTTTCAGCAAGAATGACATCAATTCCATCAAACGAAGAACCGCTGTTCATTCCCATAATTAAATCCATAAATAAAAACCTCCTTACACAAAAATTTTAAATAGTTATGAGTTATATAAGAGCCTGGCTGTGTCCGGATCACAGAGCGGCAAACTTATCACTAAGGACTGAGAACGTTCTCGGTCGAAAAATAATAATATTCATTTGACAGCAGTGATACAATGATTGGAACCACGTTCTTTGTAAATTGTTTTTAAAGTTAATGTGACTGTCGCGTCAGATTCTTTTGATTTACGATTGATAATTTCAATCAATCGTTTGGTGGAAAGCAAACCGATTTCTTCTACCTGCTGTTCTACAGTAGAGATCGCGTATAATTCATTTAATTCATCATCATCCCAACTGACGATGGAATAACGGTCATTGTCTATACATCCGATATCTTTTAAGGCAACCAAAAGTTTGGCTAATAAAGAGTTATTCAGAACCATAATAGCGGTAAGCTGCGGATTCTGTTTTAAAAATTCCTTGATTCTTTCGGTTGATATGTCATCAATGGTTTTTCCGGTTAATATATAACTGTCTTTTGTCTGAATCTTATAATTATCACATGCCTGGCGGTAGCCGCGCAGACGTTCTTTGAGAGTGGAGACTTCGCCATAGGAAATAATTCCAATGTGCTGATGGCCGTTTTGAATAAAACTTTTAATGATATTATAGGCTCCCTGGCAGTTACTGCTGGTGATTAAATCAAGATCCATATCTTCAATATTGCGGTCAGCAAGGACGATGGGAATATCCTTGTATAAATCCATATTTTCCTTTGGAATGTCCTGAGCCTTCAAGACAGAAGAAATTAAAATAATACCATCTACTCTTCTGGCTTTTAAATTTTTGAGACATTGAAACTCACGTTCAATTTGTTCTCCTGTATTACAAAAAAGCACATCGTAACCTTTTTCGATTGCCGCTTTTTCAACGGCGTAAAGAAAACGATTGCAGAAATTATTTTTGATACTGCCCACTATTACGCCAATAATTTTTGTGCCGTTAGAACGAAGCCCCTGAGCAACAGCGTTGGGAATATAATTCAATTCTTTAATTGCTTTTTCTACTTTTTCTTTACTCTCAGGAGAAACATTGCCGTAATTGCCAATGACTCTTCCTACGGTTGCTTTGGAAAGCCCTGTTAATTTAGCTATATCAATAATCGTTATATTTTTCTTGTCTGCCATATTTGCCTCGCATGATTGAGAACGTTCTCTTTACTGACAATTTAATACAATAAAAAAGACTTGTCAATAATATTATTTTAAAATAGCAGTTTAGACAAATAATGGAAACAGCTTTTGTGGAAAATATCTAAGAGCCAGTTGAAAATACGAACCAAGGTTTTTGTACTTTCCGGCTATTGTACTGGGAAAGAAAAACCGATATACTGATTCAAGACAGCGGTATCCGCTAATTTTATCAGGAACGGAATGGAGGAAACGGAAGATGAAGATTGTGCTGCTGGAGGGACTGGGAGTCCCGGAAAAAGTGATAGAAGCCCAGGCAAAGAAACTGAGCGATATGGGCCATACGTTTATGGCCTATGAGAAGGATACGGATCCGAAGGTGCAGGAAGCCAGGTGCCGGGACGCGGATGTGATCATGCTGGCCAATATGCCCCTGGCGCCTTCTGCGCTTGCGGGCGCACCGGAACTGAAATTTATTGATGTGGCCTTTACCGGTGTGGACCATATTCCCATGGAGATGGCCCGGGAGCGGGGGATCGCGGTGAGCAACGCTTCCGGCTATGCCACCCGGGCCGTGGCGGAACTGTGCATGGGATTTATGGTGTCCCTGCTGCGGAATGTGGAGCAGACCGGGAAGCGGTGCCGGGAGGGCGGCACAAAGGAGGGCCTGATCGGGAACCTGCTGTTTGGGAAAACCGTGGGAATTGTAGGCGCGGGCGCAATCGGAAAGCAGACGGCAGCTCTGTGCAAAGCGTTTGGCTGCCGGGTGCTTGCTTTTAACAGGAGCCGGGTGGCGGATCCGTCGATTGATGAGCAGGTGACGCTGGAGGAACTGCTGGAGCGGTCGGACATCGTATCGCTTCACTGCCCGCTGACGGCCCAGACCAGAGGCATGATCGGCGGGAAGGAGCTGGCGCGGATGAAGAAAACCGCTTTTCTCATCAACACGGCCAGAGGCGGCGTGGTGGATACCCCGGCGCTGGCAGCGGCCCTGGAACAGGGAAAGATTGCCGGAGCGGCCTGCGACGTGTTCGACATGGAACCGCCCCTTCCCGCGGACTATCCGCTGCTGCACACGCCCCATACGATTGTGACGCCCCACATTGCCTTTGCGTCGGCAGAGTCCATGGAGCAGCGGGCGCAGATTGTGTTTGACAATCTGTATGCCTGGCTGGAGGGAAAACAGATCAACGCAGTGTAATGGCAGAACGAGGGTGCTGCTTCATGAAATTCATGATTTTGCAGCACCCCCTTTTTTCGTTGCGCCGGAAGCCGGATTCATGTAAAATATAGGGAGAGTAAAGGTCTTCGCTGCGCTTGGCGGGGACAGACAGGGGGAACACAGTGAAGATAAAAAATTATGTAAAACCTGCCAGCCTGGAGGAGGCCTGGGAGCTGAACCAGAAAAGAAGCGCCCGGCTGATCGGGGGCATGATGTGGCTTCGGACCGGCCGCCAGACCATCGCCACGGCGGTGGACCTGGCCGGACTGGGGCTGAATGAGATTGAAGAGACAGAGGAAGAGTTTCGCATCGGCGCTATGGTGACGCTGCGGCAGCTGGAACTGCATCCGGGGCTGGCGGCTTATACCGGCGGGGCCATGAGGGAAGCCGTGCGCTCTATTGTGGGCGTGCAGTTTCGCAACCTGGCCACAGTGGGGGGAAGCATCTGGGGTCGGTTTGGCTTCTCGGATGTGCTGACCCTGTTTCTGGCGCTGGATACCCGGGTGCTTTTGTACCGGGCCGGGGAGATGAGCCTGTGGGAATTTGCCGGGATGAAAAAGGATAACGACATTCTCACCGGGCTGACGGTCAGAAAGCGGCCCCAGAAAACGGCCTACCTGGCGTACCGGAATACAAAGACGGACTTTCCGGTGCTGACCTGCGCCATGGCGCTGCCCGCCGGCAAAGACGTCGGCGATTTTCAGGGAATGGCCGCGGTGGGGGCAAGGCCCGGAAGAGCGATTTGCCTGGAACTGCCGGAGAGCTGCCGGGAAGACCTTATCCGGGGCGCTGCGGGAGAAGAGGCGCTGTCGGAGCTGACCGGGCAGGCCGCCCGGGAGATGGCAAAGCTGGTGCCCACGGGAAGCAACCTGCGGGCCGGCGCGGAGTACAGAAGCCACCTGGCCCGGGTGCTGCTGAAGCGGAACCTGGAACAGCTTCTGGGAGCAGAGAAAGGAGGAGCCCTGTGATGACGATCAAACTTACACTGAACGGCAGGCCGGTGACGGCCCAGATTGAGGACGGCATGACGCTGTATGAATTTGTGCGCTCCCGGGGATGCTGCAGCGTAAAGTGCGGATGCGAGACCTCCAACTGCGGACTGTGTACCGTATTTCTCAACGATCTGCCGGTGCTCTCCTGCTCTGTGCTGGCGGCCCGGGCGGACGGATGCAGGGTGGATACTCTGGAGGGGCTGCAGGAAGAGGCGGAGGAGTTTGGCGCCTTTATCGCGGACCAGGGAGCGGAGCAGTGCGGCTTCTGCAATCCCGGCATGGTGATGAACGCCATTGCTCTGTTCCGGGAGAACCCGTCTCCCACCGATGAGGAGATCAAAGAATATCTGGCGGGAAATCTCTGCCGCTGCTCCGGCTATGAGGGACAGCTGCGGGGAATCCATGCTTTTATGGAGTATAAAAAAGGAGGTGCCGGCGCATGAAAAAAGAGAGACTGGAAGAGGAACGCAGGGAGCTGGCGCCGGAGGAAGGAAGAGAGCGGCGGGCTGCCATGAAGATGGTAAACCATCCGGTACGGAAAAAGGATGCCATGGCCCTGGTAACCGGGAAACCGGTATTTCTGGAGGATGTGCTGCAGGGAGATTACCTGGTGGTAAAGCTGCTCCACAGCCCCCATGCCAATGCCATGATTGAGGAGATCCGCCGGGAGGCGGCCCTGAAGGTACCGGGGATCGAGGCGATCTATACCTGGGAGGATGTGCCGCAGAAGCGGTTTACCCTGGCAGGCCAGACCTACCCGGAGCCCAGCCCCTATGACCGGCTGATCCTGGACCGGCATGTGCGGTTCGTGGGAGACCCGGTGGCGATTGTGGCCGGGGAAAATGAGGCCTGCGTGGACCGGGCTCTGAAGCTGATCAAGGTAAAATATCAGGTGCTGCCGGCGATCTTAGATCCCCGGCAGGCCAAGGACAATACACTGCTGATCCATCCGGAAGACAACTGGGTGTCCATGGCTCCGGTGGGAGCGGATAACCGGCGGAATCTGTGCGCCAGTGACGAAACCCATGAGGGAGACGTGGACCGGGTGCTGGAGGAGTGCGACGTGGTGGTGGACCGAACGTTTCGGACGAAGCCCAACCAGCAGGCCATGATGGAGACCTTCCGCACGGCCTGCCATATGGACGCCTACGGCCGGCTGCATATCATCAGCTCCACTCAGATTGTGTTCCATGTGCGCCGGATTGTGGCGGGAGCTCTGGGGATTCCCCAGACGAAAATCCGGGTGAGCAAGCCTCGGATCGGAGGCGGATTCGGCGCCAAGCAGACGGCGGTGTGCGAGGTGTATCCGGCATTTGTGACCTGGAAAACGGGAAAACCCTCCAAAATTGTATATTCCCGCTATGAATCCCAGACGGATTCCTCCCCCCGGCACGCCATGGAGGTCCATGTGCGGGTGGGGGCTACAAAAGAAGGGAAGCTGCGGGCCATTGATGTCTATACCCTTTCGGATACCGGCGCTTACGGCGAGCACGGCCCCACCACAGTGGGACTGTCCGGCCACAAGTCTATTCCGCTGTACCGGGATCTTGACGCCTTCCGGTTTGCCTATGATGTGGTGTACACCAACCATATGTCGGCGGGGGCTTACCGGGGATACGGAGCCACCCAGGGAATTTTCGCGGTGGAGACGGCGGTGAATGAACTGGCCTCAAAGCTGGGCATGGACCCGGTGAAGCTGCGGGAGATGAATATGGTGCGGCAGGGAGACGTGATGCCTGCCTACTATGGAGAGCCCAACAGAAGCTGCGCCCTGGACCGGTGCATGGCAAGGGCCAAAGAGATGATGAACTGGGACGAAAAATATCCCTGCCGGGATATGGGAAACGGCAAAGTGCGCAGCGTGGGGGTGGCCATGGCCATGCAGGGCTCCGGTATTTCCGGGGTGGATACAGGCTCTGCCATTCTCAAGCTGGAGCAGGACGGAACCTATACGCTGTCCATCGGGTCGGCGGATATGGGAACCGGCTGCGATACGATTCTGGCCCAGATGGCGGCGGAGGTGCTGGACTGTCCGCTGGACTGGATCTCTGTGTGCGCGGCGGACACGGATTCTTCCCCTTATGATTCCGGCTCCTACGCTTCCAGCACCACCTATGTGACAGGAAAGGCAGTGGAGCGGGCGGCCCGGAAGCTGCAGGGACTGATCCGGCAGGCGGCCTGCGGGATGCTGGAGATTCCGGAGGGAGAGCAGGACCGGCTGGAATTTGACCGGGACCGTCTGCGGGATCCGGCGACGGGAAGAGAGCTGACCCTGCGCCAGATCGGGGAAGCGGCTACCTGCGGCAATCACCTGGCGCTGATCGCTTCTGAGACAAACAGCTCTCCCATTTCCCCGCCTCCGTTTATGGTGGGTATGGCGGAGATTGAGCTGGATAAGGAGACCGGGCAGGTGGGACTGGTGGATTACGTGGCCGTGGTGGACTGCGGTACGCCGGTAAACCCCAACCTGGCCCGGGTGCAGACAGAGGGGGGACTGGTGCAGGGCATCGGCATGGCTCTCTGTGAGGATGTGCGCTACAGCGACAGAGGGCAGATGCTGAACAACTCCTTTATGCAGTACAAGATTCCCACCCGTCTGGATATGGGAAAGCTGCGGGTGGAATTTGAGAGCAGCTATGAGCCTACCGGGCCCTTCGGTGCCAAATCCATCGGCGAGATTGTGATCAACACTCCTTCCCCGGCGATTGTCCACGCCATTGCCAACGCCACGGGCCTGTGGTTTACGGAACTGCCGGTGACGGGGGAGAAGATCTGGAAAGGGCTGCAGGCAAAAAAAGGAAAACAGGATGACAGATAATAAAAAGCAATATGATTTACCTCTTCGCTTTACATTCCGGGAAATCCGCCCGGAGGAAGCGGAGGAGGCAGCAGATATAGAGGAAATCTGCTTTCCTCCCAACGAGGCCTGTTCCCGGCAGATGATGCGGGAACGGATTGAAAAAGCGCCGGAATTGTTTCTGGTGGCGGCGGACCGGCAGACCGGCGCCCTGGCCGGTTTCCTGAACGGCCTGTCTACGGATGAAACTTCCTTTCGGGATGAATTCTTTACTGACGCGGGCCTGTATGACCCGGCGGGGAAAAATGTGATGCTGCTGGGGCTGGACGTGCTGCCCCGGTACCGGGGGCAGGGGCTGGCCCGGGAACTGATGCGCCGCTACCAGGAGCGGGAGCGGGCCGCCGGACGGCGGGAACTTTTGCTGACCTGCCTGGATTCCAAGGTGGAGATGTATGAGAAGATGGGCTTTCGGGACCTGGGGACTGCCAATTCCGCCTGGGGCGGGGAGATATGGCACGAGATGAGCTGCCTGCTGAAGTGAGAAAAACAGGAAGCTGAAAACAGAAAATCAGAAAGGGAACAATTAAAATGGAAAATAAGACGCTGATGCAGTATTTTGAGTGGTACCTGCCGGAGAACGGCCTTCACTGGGACCGGTGCCTGGCCCAGGCAAAGGCCCTGAAGGCGTCAGGGATTGACATGGTGTGGCTGCCCCCGGCCTACAAGGGAGCGGCGGGCTCCAGGAGTGTGGGATACGATGTGTACGATACCTATGACCTGGGAGAGTTTGACCAGAAAGGCAGCACAGCCACCAAGTACGGCACCCGGGAAGCCTACCTGAAAGCGGTGAAGGGGCTGCAGAAAGCGGGGGTGGAAGTGTACACCGATATTGTTCTGAATCAGATGATGGGAGCGGACGGGACGGAAGAGGTGGCCGCGGAGGAGAACGCCGGAAACAACCGGGAGCTGGAGCTGCGGGATGACTTTAAGATTCTGGCCTGGACGAAATTTCTGTTCCCGGGTCGGAAGGGAAAATATTCGGATTTCTGCTGGAGCGCGGAGAATTTCAGCGGTACGGACTGGGATGAGAAAACGAAGAAGGGCGGCATCTACAAGTTTGAGGGCAAGGAGTGGAGCCGGCAGACGGATACGGAGAATGTGAACTACGACTACCTGATGGGAGTGGATCTGGACATGAGCTGCCCCAAAACCGTGGAGGCTCTGGAAACCTGGGGCAGATGGTACATTGACACGGTGGGAATGGACGGCTTCCGGCTGGACGCAGTTAAGCATATCAGCTATGACTTTTATGAGAACTGGCTGAAGAAGATGCGGGAGCACGCGGGGAAAGAGATGTTTGCGGTGGGCGAATACTGGTCCCCGGACCTGGGACGATTGCTTCACTATCTGGACGAGGTGTCCGGCAGCATGTCCCTGTTTGACGTGCCGCTTCATTTTGCGTTCCTGGCGGCCGCCACTTCAAACGGCAATTATGATATGGGAGCTATTTTCCGGGATTCCCTGGTGGGAAACCGGCCCCAGTGCGCGGTGACCTTTGTGGACAACCATGACACCCAGCCGGGACAGGCGCTGTCCTCCTTTATTCCGGCCTGGTTCAAGCCCCTGGCTTACGCTTTGATTTTGCTGCGAAAAGACGGGCTGCCCTGCGTCTTTTACGGGGATTACTACGGCATTCCCCATGACGGCATCGGGCCGGTTCCGGGACTGCGCACGCTGCTGAGGCTTCGGAAAAAGTGGGCCTACGGCGAGCAGAGGGACTACCTGGATGATTCTTCCCTGGTGGGATTTGTGAGAACTGGGGATGAGGAGCATCCGGATTCCGGCATGGCGGTCGTGCTGACGGATTCGGTGGAAGGCAAAAAAGTGATGGAGATGGGAAGCCGATTCGCGGGAGCGGCGTTCTATGACGCTATGGGACATTTTGATCAGCCGGTGATCCTTGACGGGGAAGGAAAGGGAGAATTCCCCGCCCGGGGCGGTTCCGTCTCTGTGTGGGTGCCGGAGCCGGTGTATCGGGAAATCTGTTTGGAGATTGAATTTTAGCGGCTTGAAAACTTCATTTTCCCGGCTCTTTTTTCCAGTAAGATATTGACATTGTTACGGTTTTTTAGTAGTATTTTAAATAAGATTTAATAAAATCGTAATGATTTTGCCAGAGTTAAGAGAGATTTGGAATAGAGAAAAGGGGAAGGGATTATGAAGAAAAAATTAGCCGCGTGGTCGCTGCTCTGTTTCCTGCTGTGCGCGCTTATGGGAGTGACGGCTCAGGCCGCCTGGAAGAACACTTCCCAGGGGATGATGTACACCACCAATAAATCTCCGGGCTATTATACGGGGTGGCATACCATCAAGGGAGCCAAATACTATTTTTCCAAGAAGGGCATCATGAAGACCGGCTGGGCCAAGGTGAATAAGAAATATTATTACTTCGGCACGGACGGAAAGATGCGCACCGGCTGGCAGACCATCAAGGATAAGGTTTACTATCTGGGAAGTGACGGCGCCCGCAGGACCGGCTGGCAGACCATTAAATCCGGGAAAACTTCCCTGCGCTATTATTTTGATTCCAAGGGCGTAAGACAGACCGGCCTGATTACCATTGACGGCAAGTCCTACTATCTGAATGAGAGCGGCGTGCGGCAGCACGGCTATCTGCGGATCAACGGACAGGTTTACTATGCGGATAAGTCTACCGGCGTGCTGGCCCAGGACAAATGGGTGGGGCAGTACTATTTCCAGGAAAACGGCACCATGGCCGTCAATCAGTGGATCGAGGGCAAATGGGTAGGAGCCGACGGCCGCTTTACCGGCGTGATCAACAACGTGGGCTGGGTGACCAACAACGGCGTCCGCTGCTACTATGACCGGAACAGCAATAAAGTGTACGGCTGGCTGACGCTCTCCGGCAAGAAGTATTATCTGACGCCGGGCAGCGGCGCGGTGAAAACCGGCTGGTTCAAGGTAGGAAACAACAAGTATTATGCCGATAAGAAGGGTGTGGTGCAGACCAACACCTGGAAGGGCAAAAAGTATCTGACGGCCAGCGGCGCCATGGCGAAGGGCTGGCAGACCATCGGGGGCAAAAAATACTGGTTTAACCGGAGCACCGGAAACAAGAGCACCGGATGGAAGAAGATCGGCAGCAAATATTATTATCTTGGCAAGAACGGCGTTCTGCAGACCAACAAGTGGCTGAGCAACAAGAAATATTATGTGGGGGCCGACGGAGCCCGCTGTATGGGCGTGACCAAGATTGGCAGCAAATATTATTATTTCAGCCGGACCAAGAAGGGCGCGCTGATGACAGGCTGGATCAAGTATGGGAATGACCAGTACTATGCCAGCACCAAGAACAATGCCCTGAAGGTCAACAAGTGGTTCACCAAGGGATCCTACAAGTATTACGCCGGTAAGGACGCAAAGCTTTACAAAGGGCTGAAAACCATCGGCGGCAAGCTGTATTATTTTAATACGTCCAACGGCCGCATGGTGAAGAAAACCAAGAAGAAGATCGGCGGCGCCACCTACTATTTTGAAAAAGACGGCGCGGCAGCCAAGAACAAGTGGGTAAAGATCAATAAGAAGTATTACTATTTTGAGGCCAACGGCAAGATGGCCGTGAACAAGTGGGTGGGTCAGTACTATGTGGGCTCGAACGGAGCCCGGACGAATTTGACCCTGCAGGCCGGCATCCAGACCATCGGAGGTAAGAAGTACTGCTACGACTCCAAGGGAAATATGCTGAAGGGCTGGCAGACGGTCAGCGGAAACAAGTATTATTTCGGTTCAGACGGAGCGGCTTGCACCGGTCTGCAGGTGATTGGAGACAAGAAGTATTATTTCTACCCCACCGGCATTATGGCGGCTAACCTGACGCTGGCGGTGAGCAACAAGGAGTACACCATCAACAAAAATGGCGTGGTGACGGCGGAAAAAACCATCAACGTGTCTGGAAATACCACCGGTTCCAAGCTGGCCAAGTTCGCCATCAAATACGTGGGAAATCCCTATGTGTACGGCGGCACCAGCCTGACCAACGGAGCGGACTGCTCCGGATTTGTGTATACCGTATTTGCCAACTATGGGATCAAGCTGCTGCGGGTGGCCAATGATCAGATGAAGGGACCCAGCAGCGCACTGATAAAAGCCGGCTACAAGAAAGCCGTGACGGTGAGCACCAGCAGTATGCTGCCCGGCGACCTGGTATTCTACGGTTCTTCCAACTACGCCAGCCATGTGGGCATTTACATCGGCAATGGCCAGATCGTTCACGCCAGCAATTCACAGCCCTATCCCCAGGGCGGCATCAAGATCTCGGCCTATAATTACCAGACGCCGATCAAGGTAGTTCGCTACTGGTCATAAGCATTCAGAAATTTATAAAAAATACGCCATCCTTCCGGTATCTTCGCCGGACATCCGGCTCACAGCCAGCGGATGTTCCCCGGGAAGCCGGAAAGAGGCGTATTTTTATTTTTCTTTTCTTCCAAAACATTTTGCGGGACCGTATGGCGGCGGTCAGGCAAATTCTTTTTTGAGGGCCTCATACATCACGTCATAGGGCGCTTCTTTTCCGGTCCAGATGGTGAAGTTCAGCGCGCCCTGGCATACCAGCATTCCCAGGCCGCTGATGGTTTTGGCGCCTCTGGCGGCTGCGGCTTTGAGAAATTCGGTGATGTCCGGGTTGAACACCACATCGGATACGGTCATGGAGGCTGTGATGGTGTCATAGTCAATATCCGGTTTCCGGGAGGCATCCGGGTGGAAACCGATGGGGGTGGCGTTAATCAGAATATCGGTTCCTTCCGGAATGGCCTGTCCGGCTTCCCAGGGCTGATAGAAGGCCTGGGCGTCGGTATGATCCCGGACTGTTTGGGCCAGCTCTTCACCATGAGCGGCGCTGCGGTTAAAGATGGTGACAGAAGCGGCTCCGGCCAGGGCACACTCCACGGCGATGGCCTTGGCAGCGCCGCCGGCGCCCAGGAGCACCACCTTTTTACCCTTCAGGGGAACCTGCTCCATCTGCAGGGCCTGAACAAATCCTTTTCCGTCCGTATTGTCGCCGATCAGTCTGCCTTCCCGGACCACCACCGTGTTTACTGCTCCGATAATCCGGGCGGCCGGGGAGATTTCATCCAGATAGGGCAGCACCGCAATCTTATGAGGCATGGTCAGGTTAATCCCTTTCATGTGAAGGGCCTTCAGACTTTTCATGGCAGTATCAAAATCTTCCGGTGTAACCTTCATGGTTAGATAACGGTAATTCAGCCCCAGGGCGGCGAAACCGGCTTCCTCCAGAACACCGGTGGGATTTCCGTCTACGGGATCGCCGAATACGCCTACCAGTTCGGCTCTGTAATTTTTTTCCATATTACTTCCTCCTTTCGCTCCTATTATATAATAAACAGAGCGGGACAGAAAAGGAGTAAAAACAAAAATCCCCGATAATTTCAAGAAAATCCCCGAATTTTCTTGCAAAACCGGAGAAATCAGGTAAACTGAGTACAGAGGTGGAGTCTATGAAAAAAGAACCTATGGGATATAAACGAACCTTGCTGTTCCTGCTGTCTCTCCTGCTTTTTGTGCAGGCGGGCCTGTTCCCCCTGAGCGAGCCGGTGTTTGCCGCCGAGGCAGAGCAAACAGAGGAGCTCCTTTCAGAGCCGGAAGAACTGCTGCTGGAAGAGGAGGCGCCCACAGGAGCGCAGCCTGAGCCAGCGGAGCCTGTGACGGAAATAGCGGAGCAGGAGCAGCCTGCAGCGCCGGAAACGGAAACAGAGGGGCTTCTGGAGGAAGAGACAGAGCCGGAAAGCCGGGAGCAGGGGAACGGGGACGGTCTGATTGAAGATCCGGAAGCGCCCCAGATCATCCCGGGGGAAGAGCCGGAGGAAACCGTGGTCCTGCAGGATGCCACGGCAGTTCCGGATTCGGCTCCGGCAGGGATTACGACCTTCAGCCTTGCCTCTTACGACGGAGCTTTCGGCAACCAGCTGGATTCTGTATCCAGAAAATTTTACGATGAGAGAGTCAGCTACTATGTGACCGGCCGGGCATCCGGCAGCATGACGGTAGAATACACCGCCGAGACGTCGCCCGTTACATTTGAGGCATCGGTGGTGGAACAGGAAAACGGTACGCTGGTGATTGACCGGACTGCCCAGGAGTACCTGGATTTTCAGGATCAGGTCAGATTTTCCATGCAGTCCTCGGTGGACGCCTTTCTGTACGACCACCCGGAGATTTTCTGGTTCCGGGGCGGCAGCTATTCTTATGCCCCGGGGAAAAAATACGATGAGAGTACCGGAGAGTGGACCGGTTATCTGGCAAAGCTTGTGTATACGCCCGGCGTGGCGTTTTCCGGTGCGGAAAGCCTGATGGGAGCCTATGACGCGGCGCTGCCTCAGGTGGCGGCCCGGATCGCGCAGGAGGCGGACGATAACGGAGACGGAAGATGCGACGATGTGGAGCTGGTGAGAGGAATCCACGATTACCTCTGCCAGACTCTGTACTACGATACGGCGGCCTACGAATCCTATCAGCAGACCGGCGATTACCGGATCTTCTGCTCTGCGGGAGCGATTCTGCCCGGCACGGTGGGAAGCGGTGTGGTCTGCGAGGGGTACGCGAAAGGATTTAAGGTGCTCTGTGACCAGCTGGGGATCCCCTGTGTGCTGATCGGAGGCACTGTGGTGCAGAATAATGTCCGGGAAGGCCATATGTGGAACGGGGTACAGATCGGCGGCAGGTGGTACCTGGTGGATGCCACCTGGGACGATAAAGTCGATACTATTTCCTACCAGTATTTTCTGGCGGGCGATACGTTTGGCAACCGGATATCCTCCGGAAACTTCGGCGGATCAGACCCGGGCGGTTCCACCATTTTTACCTATCCTTACCTGGAAACCCAGGGGATCAGTTACTGCGACACGGTGGCCCATATCTATGAGGCGGTGGAAACCGCGGCGCCTGCCTGCACCACGGAAGGCTATACCTTATACCAGTGCAGCGCCTGCGGCGCTTCCTACAAAGAGACGGTGCCGGCGCTGAGCCACGATTATCAGGTGCAGAGCACGGTGGCCGCCACCTGTACGGCGGGCGGGTATACGGTATATGCCTGCAGCCGGTGTGGGGACACCTATACGGGAGATGCCGTTTCGGCCCTGGGACATGATTATCGGGTGCAGAGCACTGCGGCTGCCGCCTGTACGGCGGGGGGCTATACGGTATATGCCTGCAGCCGGTGCGCAGACACCTATACAGGAGATACCGTCCCGGCCCTGGGTCACCACTACGTACAGACCGCGGACAGCGCCACCTGCACTTCGGCGGGAAAGCTGACCTATACCTGCAGCCGGTGCAAAGCCAGCTATCAGACGGCCCGGGCGGCTTACGGCCACACCTATGTACAGGGACTGTGCAGCCGGTGCGGCATCGGGGATACCATCACAAAGGCCTCCGTCTCTTCCATCGCCAAACAGGGCTATACCGGGAAGGCCATAAAACCGTCCGTGAAGGTAAGCTTCGGCGGCAGAACGCTTCGGCAGGGAACGGACTATACCCTTGCCTACCGGAACAACAAAAAGGTGGGCACCGCCCAGGTGACCATCACCGGAAAGGGAAAATACCGGGGCACCAGAACCCTTTCCTTTAAAATCGTGAAGCAATCCGTGGCTTCCCTGAAGTACAGCAGGATTTCCGACAAAACCTACAATGGAAAAGCCCAGAAGCCCAATGTAACCGTGAAAAACGGTTCCTTAAAGCTGAAGAAGAACAAAGATTATACGATTACCTATTCCAAGAATAAAAATATCGGAAAAGCGGTTATTACCATAAAGGGAAAGGGCTCCTATACCGGGAAAAAGAAGCTGTATTTTAACATCGTGCCGAAAAAGACCGCCCTCACCAGAGTGGTTTCCAACACAAAGAGCCGTATGGGGGTAAACTGGAAAAAGATTTCCGGGGTGACCGGATACCAGATCCAGTATTCCACCAGCAGCAGCTTCAAAAACGCGAAAACGGTGACGGTAAAGGGAAAGACCAGCCGGGTTATTAAGAATCTGAAAAAGGGAAAAACCTATTACGTGAGAGTCCGCACTTACAAGACGGTAGATAAGGTTAAGTACTACAGCGGATGGTGCGGGAAAAAGAAAGTGAAGATCCGGAAAAAATAAGAAAAGCCCGGCCGTGGGGATACAGAGCGAAAAGGCCTGTATACTTCCCGGCCGGACTTTTTTCATCAGTTCATCATGGAAGCCAGCACTTCGTTTACCAGTTTTCCGTCTGCCTGGCCCTTGATTCTGGGCATCAGCACCTTCATGATGCGTCCCTTGTCTTTTCCGGTGGGGGCGTCAATGGACAGCTCCTGCAGAACGGCGGTGATGACCTGCCGGATTTCCGCCTCGTCCATCATATGGGGCGCGAACTCCTCCAGCACGCGGATGCGGAATTTACATTCCTCTATGATGTCTGTCCGGTCAGCGGGGGTCAGCTCCAGGGTTTCCTTCGTCTGTTTGATTTCCTTGAGAACTACCTCGTTTTCTTCCTCCGGGGTCAGGTCGGCCCGCTTGTCGATGGCCTTGTTTTTCAGGGCCGCCAGGAGCATGGACAGGGCGTCCTTGCGGTCTTTATCTTTTGCCTTCATGGCGTCCTGCATGGCTTTTCTTACTTCATCAATTCTGCTCATGAATATTCCTCCTCGTCAGTCAGTATTTCCAGAATGATTATAGCAGATTTATAAAGAATTTACTAAGAAAATATTTGTTGAAAAGGATATTTTCTGACGATATAATGAGAAAAAGGAGGACGGACATATGCGGAAATTATCGAATGGCGCCGTGGGCGTGATCGCGGCGGCAGTGTGTATTTTTATTACGGTTCTGACCATGGATACGGACGCGTTTTCCATGGCCTTCAACCTGGCCGTGCTGGCGGTGATGCTGGTGATCCTGGCTTTTTCCGGCCTGTTTGGCTTTAGCAGGACGCAGCAGACGATCCGGGGGCTGGATGGGGCCGCCCGGAAACTGACCGGGATTTACCAGGAGAAAGGGGATCTGGAAGAGGTGACGGCTGTGGGCAGCCAGATTTTCCAGGTGGAGTATCTGGACCGGAAATATCAGGAATACCTGGCCTATCTGCGCAAGGCGGACAGTCCCTGCGATATCGGGGATTACATCGGAGAATATGAGATCAACAACTATATTCACCGTCGGCTGATTGAGATGGTGCCGGATATTCTTACCAGCCTGGGCATTCTGGGTACCTTCCTGGGCCTGGTGTGGGGCCTGCGGGGATTTGACCCGGTAAGCTATGAGGCCATGACTTCTTCCGTTTCATCTCTGATCAACGGCATCAAGGTGGCCTTTGTCACCTCGATTTACGGCCTGACCCTGTCCATGGCCTTTTCCTACTGGCAGAAGGGGCTGTTCTCCCGGCTGGCGGAAAGCCTGGACAATTTTCTGGATAAATACTATCTGTGCGCGGTGCCGCCTACGGACACAACGGCCATGAACCATGTGCTGACCAACCAGCAGGAGCAGATCCGTCTCTCCAGGGAGCAGTCCAAAGAGCTGGGACAGCAGATCACGGCCGGATTTGAGCACTATGTGGAGCCTTCCATGGAGCATCTGAACCAGACGGTGGATCAGTTTATCCAGACCATTACATTAAATCAGAAGGATCTGCTGGAGCAGGTATCCGCCAATGTAATGGATACCATGAAGAGCGAGCTGACCCGGGAGTTTTCCAGGATGCGGACTCTTCTGGAAGAGACCAACCGGGTACAGGAAAATTATGTGGGCTTCCTGTCTCATACCCAGGAGGATCAGGCGCAGTTCCAGGCGGAACTGATGGAGGTGCGCCGGCAGTTCCAGGATGATTTTCTGGCCGGGGAAGCGGCCGTTTCCAGGGCTATGAAAACGGCAGGCGAGAGCCAGCGGGAGTGCCTGGACGCCATGCGGACCCAGCAGGAAAATCTCCGGGAATTTGTAGACTATATGGCCCAGGTGATGGAACGGATGGCCGTGCTGAACGACCGGAGCGTGCGGACTCTGGAGGAGGTGGAGCGGCAGCTGCAGGAGCTGTCCCAGGATCATGCCTTCGGCCAGATGGAGCAGCTGAACCGGCGGCTTGACCAGCTGATCGGAATGATGGAAGAGCAGGGCAGGGGAAAGAAACGCTCGTTTCGCTCGCTTTTTCACTGATAAGACGGGGGAATGCGCATGAAAAGAGGAACCAGAAGAAAAACAGATGAGGGGACGCCCCATAATGTCTGGAGATCCTACTCGGACATGATGTCGGGCCTTCTGCTGCTGTTTGTGCTGATCATGGCCGTGTGCCTGATGCAGGCGGAACGAAACTACGCGGAGAAGCTGAGCGAGCAGGCCAAACAGCTTCAGACCCAGAATGAACTGAATAAAAGCCAGACCCAGCTGGATGAGCAGTCCGCCCAGCTGGACGAGCAGTCGGATCAGCTGGCCGCCCAGGAACTGTCCCTGACCCAGCTGAAGCTTCAGCTGGAGGAGCAGACGGCCCAGCTGGCGGAACAGACCGCCCAGCTGGCCCAGAAGGAGGAAGATCTGGAGGCCAGCCAGGCCGCCCTGGACGAGCAGACCGCTCTGGTAGCCTCCCAGCAGGAGACGTTAAATGCACAGACCAGCCTGATGGCCTCCCAGCAGGAAAAAATTGACCAGATTATCGGGGTGAAGGCAGACCTGATCGCCTCCCTGAACCAGGAATTTCAGGAGAACCAGATGACGGTGGAGATTGACGGCCAGACGGGAGCCATGGTGCTGAACTCCAGCGTGCTTTTCGACTACAATGAGAGCGTGCTCAAGGACGAAGGATCCCAGATCCTCTCCCAGGTGCTGCCGGTTTACTGCAGCGTGCTGCTGAGCCAGGAATACGAGCCCTATGTGGCGGAGGTAATTATCGACGGCTATACGGACACCACGGGAGACTATATCACCAACCTGGATCTGTCCCAGCGCCGGGCCTTCGCGGTGGCGGAGTATCTGCTGAACACCATGGGAAGCTTTATGGACGCGGAAGGGCAGAGCGTCCTTTCTGAGAAACTGACGGTAAACGGCCGGTCGGAGAGCAATCCTATCCTGGATGAAAACGGGGAAGTGGATATGGACGCCTCCCGCCGGGTGGAGATCAAGTTCCGGCTGAAGGATGAAGAGATGATTTCCTCTCTCCGGGAGATGATTGAGGAGAGCGGGGCCGTGCAGGAAGGAGATGGAGAAGCGGCTTGAGAATAAAGAAAAGAAGAACGGCGGGGAAGACCGCAAAGCGGATCCGCCGCTTAAAGAGCCTGCTGAGGCTTTATAAAAGGCGCAGCGGCCTGCTCAAAGGGATCTGGAAGGCAGCCGCCGCCAGGCTGAACCTGTAGATAACCTGGGGAAACCGTTAAAGCGCATAATAAAAAGAGGGAATGTTACCAAAAGATTTCATTGCTTCCGGTACGTCCGGTGTTCACTTTGTCCTATCGACATCTGTACACCTGGATGTACCGGAAACAAATGTACTCTCTTTTGTAACATTCCCTTATATTATCTATCGAAAACTCTGCGCCTGCAGAGGGAGGAGAGAGGGTGAAACATTACATAAAACTGCTTCTATCCGATAAAATTTCCGGAAGGGTTTTACCCTTCGATGGAAATATATTTGCTCTGTTCGATTTCTTTTGCGTCCTTCTTCGGGACGGACAGCTTCAGGATCCCGTTTTCAAATCTGGCCCGGATATCCTGCTGGGTGATGGCCTCTCCTACATAAAAGCGTCTGGAGCAGTGGCCGGTAAAACGCTCCCGGCGGATATATTTGCCTTCTTTATCCTTTTCGTCCTGACTGGCACTTCTGGAAGCGCTGATGGTCAGGTAGCCGTTTTCCAGCTGGGCGGTAACATCTTCTTTTTTATAGCCGGGCAGGTCGATGTCAAGTTCAAAGGAATTGTCCGTCTCCCGGATATCGGTCCGCATCAGATTCCGGTCAGCTTTGCCATAGGCAGAACCGGCAGCGGCTCTGCGGCGGCTGTCTCTCTCAAACGGAAAATCCATCAGGTCATCAAATAAATCCTCTCCAAAAATACTGGGCATTAACATAAATCATTCCTCCTCATTTATATAACTGATACTGTATGCGATATTTATAAGGAATAAGATAAAAGGAACAACGGTTTATGCGCTCACTTTTTATCTCTTCCTTTGTTCTGACAGTACTATAGCACGATTTGTTAGCACTGTCAAGAGGTGAGTGCTAATTATTTTATAAAAAAGTAGGAATCCGCGAAGAATGGTTCCCGTTTGCGGACAATATCCAGAATAACATTGGTATCAATCAGTATTCTCATTGTCTGGACAGCCGTTCCTCTCGCAGGGTGTTTTCGTCCATTGCCTGATCTTTCGGAGCGATCCCAACCAGATCGTCCAGAAGCGCCAGTTTGTTGACAGCGGGGCTTGTGAAACGGGCAATGATTTTTCCGTTCTTGGTAATGAAAATATCCTGAGACATTGCCATTTCCAGATATTTTTCGAGATTGGTTTTAAGTTCCGCTGCGGTAATAATCATACGAAGCCCTCTTTTCTCCGGGGGATGTTTTGTATATTTTTATTATACACAAATCAGTCCATGATTATATTTTACTTGTGCATACGTTATAAGAATCAATCCTACCAAAAAAGCAATTCCAAAAATCCACCACCCACACGAGGTAAGTGTAAAAAAATCAATTCAAACCATCGCATAAAATCACCTCCGACAATAAAATTTATTTTTCTCTCAAATCCATTTTTACCAGGCCAACTGCTAACAGCCCAATAAAAACTGCCGTGTTCACAAATAACAGTACAACAACACTTTTTACTGCTCCGAAAGTAAAAAGTATGGAGAAAATTTCTACTGACAGCACAATAAAACACATATAATTTGTCAAATACTCTGTTATAATTTCTCCATAATAATGGTTCATCTGCAATTTCGCATAGATAAAAGGTCTTAATAAATAACGGATTATAATACATATAACCGGACAAATAAAAATCCAGTTTTTATTAACCAGGGATGTCGCTGCTCCTTTACTCCATTGTACCGGAATTTCTGCCGGCAGCTCAGGATAAGACAAAGCCCCAATAAGCAGGCATAGTGCGGCAATCGTTGTCCAGGTAAGCATACTTCCCCATATATACAAAAAGCTGACGGAATCCAGCTTGAAAACAGTTTGATTATCTTTCCAATAGTCATGCAAATCTGTTACATACTGTTCTATTTGCAATTTTTCATAACTAATACTTTCTTCATCCAGCATTTTTTCGCATATGAGTTTCGCCTTACTCAAATCAGTAATCTGACTTTTTAATACTTCATTCTGCTTCTCAAGTATTTCCTGCAAGGTTGCTTTTTTGGATATAATATTTCGTATATCTTCAATAGAAATTCCCAATGTACGCAGATATGCAATCTTCTTTATATTTTCTACATCATTCTCAGAATAATCTCTATAACCGTTACTTTCATTTCTCGAAGGCTCAATGAGTTTTTCCTTTTCATAAAAACGGATATTAGAACGGGATAAACCTGTTCGCTTTTCTGCGTCTTTTATAGTCATGTTATACATCCCCCCTCAGGCAACTTTATTTTATTTCAATATAAGCTATAAACAAGGTTCACAGTCAAGCATTTATCAAAAATCTATCCCTATCAGCAAATTTAAATGTCACAAAAACGAGGGTGCTGCAAAATCATGAAATTCATGATAAAGCGGCACCCTCGTTCTACCATAAATGTAAGGGAAAGCTACAAAAAAGAGTACATATGCTTCCTGCACATCCAGGTGTACAGGAAGCGACTTTTTCGCAGTATGCTTTACGCTTCATTCGGCATCTTCCAGCCGTGGTGATCGGTGTGAAGCAGCTCATGGGCCTTGTGGGAGAGCGGCGCGTCCAGCATTTCCTTATAGAGAGCCTGCACATCCGGGTTCTCATGGGAGAACCGCAGATCGCTGGTGCGGTCCAGGAAATACAGATTTTCGCCCCGGATACCGGCCAGCTCTTCGCCGTCATGGATGGGCTGACCGCCTCCGCCGGCGCAGCCGCCGGGACAGGCCATGACCTCCACGAAATCGTAGGAGACCTCGCCCCGCTTCAGGGCTTTGATCAGCTTTCTGGTATTGCCAAGGCCGCTGACCACCGCCACATGGACGGTTGTGCCCTGGATATCCAGGCAGGCTTCCTTCCAGCCGTCCAGTCCCCGTACCATATAGAAGGCATCCGGATAGGGATTTTTCCCCACCACCATGTAGTAGCAGGTCCGCAGGGCCGCCTCCATCACGCCGCCGGTGGCGCCGAAGATGACGCCCGCGCCGGTTCCGGTGCCCAGAGGAGAATCAAAGGGAACCTCCTGCAGCTTTTTCACATCCAGGTGATCGGCCCGGATCATCCGCACAATCTCCCGGGTGGTAAGCACCAGGTCCACATCCTTGCCATGGCCCGCGTCATTGATGTTGGGAATGTCGATCTCGCTTTTCTTTGCCACGCAGGGCATGATGGACACATTGTAAATGCTGTCCGGATCCAGCCCCATCTTTTCGGCAAAATAGGTTTTGGTTACGGCTCCCTGCATCTGGTGGGGGGATTTGGCGGTGGACAGCTGGTCCACCATCTCCGGATACTGGGATTTCAGGAACCGTACCCAGCCGGGACAGCAGGACGTAAACATGGGGAAGGTATATTCATCCTTGTGGGTCAGGCGCTCCAGGAACTCGCTGGCCTCCTCCATAATGGTAAGGTCCGCGCCAAAGTCCGTGTCAAACACATAGTCGAATCCCAGGGCTTTCAGGGCGGCCACCAGACGCTCGGGGGTCGCTTCCTCCCGGGTCAGGCCAAGCTGCTCGCCCCAGGCGGAGCGCACGGCGGGGGCTACCTGCACCACCGCCACCTTACCGGGATCCGCGAAGGCGCCCTTCATGGAAGTCAGCTTCAGGGTGTCGTCCCGCTCTCTGAGAGCGCCGGTGGGACAGTGGGTGATGCACTGGCCGCAGAGGGAACAGTCCGCCTGGGTAATCTGCAGATTGTGGGAGACGCCCACGGTAGCCCAGGAGCCGGTCCTGGCAATATCCCATACATGCAGATCCTGCACCTTGTCGCAGATCTGAATACACCGCATACATTTAATACATCTGGAAGCGTCCCGGATTAGAGGAAAGTCCACCGGCCAGCTTTTCTTGGGTACGTCCTTTTCATACTCGGTGGCGAAAATACCCAGGTCGTTGGCGACCTTCTGCAGGGAACAGTTGCCGCTGCGCACGCAGGAAGGGCAGTTGCAGTCATGCTGGGAGAGCAGCAGCTCCACATTGGTCCGGCGGGCTTCCCGGACTCTGGGAGAGTTTGTCTCGATCTCCATGCCCTCTTCCACCACATTGTTGCAGGCGGGAACCAGCCGGTTGACGCCCTTGATTTCCACCACGCAGACCCGGCAGGCGCCGATCTCGTTGATGCCTTCCAGGTAGCAGAGACTGGGAACCGGCATGTTGGCGCCGGCTGCCGCTTTCAGGATGGTAGTGCCCTCTTTGACCTGCACAGGGACTCCGTTGATTTTGATATTTACCATTTTGTCTCTCTGCCTCCTTTCAGTATTCCGAAACCGAAGTGGTCGCAGCGCAGGCACCGTCCAGCCTCCTGGCAGATCTCCTCCTGCGTCAGGCTGCATTCCACCGCGTCAAAATCTTTCTTCCGTTCAGACGCGTCCCGCTCCTTCACATTAATCCGTCCGCAGGCCGGGTAATCCTTGATCCTGGGAGCCGGGATCTCCACATCCGTGGAAATGATATGGTTATAGCCCAGATAATTGTCGATATTGGCTGCCGCCACTTTTCCGGCCGCAATGGCCCGGATGGCGGTGGCCGGTCCGGTTACGCAGTCGCCTCCGGCAAACACGCCGGGCGCGTTCTCCACAGCGCTCCAGTTTTCCGCCGCGATCACCCCGTGCTTGATGGGAATGCCCGCGTCTTCAAAATAGTGGGTCTCAATACCCTGGCCGATGGCCACCACCACGATATCGCAGGGGATCCGCACTTCCGGCTGGCTGCTGTCTGCAGGGGCCGGCCGTCCGTCCCGTCCCACTTTTCCGATCAGCTTGGGCTGGGCGATCAGGGCGGTAACCTCGTTATTCTCATTGGTTTCAATGCGCACCGGCGCGTGAAGCTCCCGGATCTGGGCTCCCTCCGCGATGGCGCTGCGCACCTCCTCCGCCAGGGCGGTCATATCCACCTGGCGGCGGCGGTACACTACCGTTACGTCTTCGGCGCCCAGCCGGATAGCGGAGCGGGTCACATCCATGGCCACATTTCCTCCGCCGATGACCGCCACCTTCTTGCCCTTCATATCAATGGTGCCGCCGTCGGCCAGCTCGCCCAGCATCTCCACCGCGGAGATAACGCCCCTGGCGTCCTCTCCCTCCAGCCCCACTTTTTTGTCCGTGTGGGCGCCGATGGAAATGTAGATGGCGTCATACTGCTCCCGCAGCTTTGTCATGGACACGCAGCCCTCCCCATCGCCCACCGGGCTTTCCAGATGGACTTCCACGCCGGTGGAGAGGATGGTGTCAATATCTTCTTTCAGTCTCTCTCTGGGGAGACGGTAGCTGGGGATGCCGTAATAGAGCATGCCGCCCAGCTGTTTGTGCATTTCATAGACGGTGGTCTGGTGGCCCATCAGCTGCAGGTAGTAGGCTGCGCTCAGGCCGCTGGGGCCGCCTCCGATAATAGCCACCCGCTTGCCGGTAGGCTCTGCCTTTTGGGGAGCCGGCACATGCCCGGCATTGTCCACGGCAGCCAGCTTCATGCCCCGGATATTGACGGATGTATCGATCATATTCCGGCGGCAGCGGGCCTCGCAGGGATGCTCGCACACCAGGGCGCAGGCGGTGGGGAAGGGATTGTCCTTCCGGATCAGGCGCACCGCGTCCTGATACCGGCCTTCCGCCACCAGGGCAATGTAGCCGGGGATATCCACGCCGGCGGGACAGAGAGCCACGCAGGGTACGGGCTGCTCCAGAGAACCGAGACATTTCCCGTAGCGGACATGCTCCTCGTAGTCGTCCCGGAAACCGGTGACGCCCTTCAGCACCATGTTGGCGGCGGAAAAGCCGATGGCGCAGTCCGCGGTATCGGCGATGACCCGGGCGGTTTTTTCAATCAGATCAATCGTTTCCATGGTTGCCTCGCCTTCCAGCACCTGATCCAGCAGTTTTCCCAGCTGCCCCAGTCCTACCCGGCAGGGCACGCACTTTCCGCAGGTCTGGGCGTGGCACATTTTCAGAAATGAGGCCGCCATATCCACAGGACACAGTCCGGGCGGGCTGGCAACGATGCGGCGCTCCAGATCTTTATAGAGACGCTCCACCGTGGCCTGGGCGGCGCTTTGTGTGGTAATGCTTAGTCTGCTCAAGTTCTCTGACCTCCTTTTTATTCTCTGTTATGTCAAAAAAAGCCAACCATCCCGGGTACTTCAGCCCAGACGGTCGGCATACATACAAGCTATACTCCATGTGGTTTTCCACTTCCGTCAGTCATATAGCTTTCTCTTATTATAGTACAGAACAGACGGGTTTTCAATCTTTTTTTGAAATTTAGAGCAATAAAAGAAGTATTTACTGCATATACTATCAACAGCATGATGTTATCTGTCAATTTTCGGCCTTGACAACCAGATAAAGATATGGTACGTTTAGGAGAAGTAAGGGAGTAGTCGGCACATGCGCGCGCATGGAGTTGCAAAGTCAACAGCACCGGAACAAACAGTTCTCTGGCTTGGTATTAAACGGCGAGACTTACCTGTTATTTTCCAGAATAACGGGTAGGTCTTTTTTGTTACTGCGGGAATTGGGCAATATAAAAATACGGAAGAAAGGTTCCGGCCATTTTCCGGCGTCCGGCATACATCTCTCACCAGACAAAAAGGAGGCATAGACAAGATGAAGG
>DVOS01000035.1 GCA_018713435.1 Candidatus Merdiplasma excrementigallinarum | reverse complement strand
GGAATATTTATCCAGTGCGGAAGAGGTTCTTCAGGAACAGAACTCCTCACCGGAGGGGCTTTCCAGTCAGGAAGCGGCGAAACGGCTGGAGCAGTACGGCCCCAACAAGCTGAAGGAGGGGAAAAAGGTTTCCCTGCTGAGACGGTTCCTGGAAGAGCTGGCGGATCCCATGATTATCATTCTGCTGGTGGCCGCCGCTGTTTCCGGCGTCACAGCCTTTATCGAAGGGGAGTCCTTCGCGGATGTGATCATTATCCTGATCGTGGTGATCATCAACGCGGTGCTGGGCGTGTTCCAGGAGAGCAAGGCGGAGGCGGCCATTGCGGCCCTGCAGGAGATTGCCGCCGCCACCAGCAAGGTGATGCGTGACGGGAAGATGGTCATCTTAAAGAGCGAGGACCTGGTTCCCGGTGATGTGGTGATCCTGGAAGCCGGAGACGCGGTTCCCGCAGACGGCCGGATTATTGAGTGCGCCAGCATGAAGATCGAGGAGGCGGCTCTTACCGGAGAGTCTGTGCCGGTCAACAAGCTGGTGAAGGTGCTGAACCTGGACGGAGAGAAGGATATTCCTCTGGGCGACCGGAAAAACATGATGTACATGGGCTCTACCGTGGTGTACGGCCGCGGAAAGGCCGTGATCACCGGAACCGGCATGGATACGGAGATGGGCAAGATCGCTTCCGCCCTGTCGGAGGCCAAGGAGGATGAGACGCCCCTGCAGAAAAAGCTGACCCAGCTGAGCAAGATCCTGACCGTGCTGGTGGTGGGCATCTGCGTGGTGATCTTCGCAGTGGGCCTGATCCGGGCCGGCATGTCCCCGGCGGGCATTACGGGAGATACGATCCTGGATACCTTTATGGTGGCGGTGTCCCTGGCTGTGGCAGCCATACCGGAAGGACTGGCGGCGGTGGTGACCATCGTGCTGTCCATCGGCGTTACCAACATGTCCCGGCGCAATGCTATTATCCGGAAGCTGACCGCGGTGGAGACCCTGGGCTGCACCCAGATTATCTGTTCCGATAAGACGGGAACCCTGACCCAGAACAAGATGACCGTGGTGGAGCACAGCGCTGACGATGAGGCGCTGCTGGAGCGGGCCATGGCTCTCTGCTCCGACGCGGAGCTGGATGGGGAATCCGGGGAGGCTGTGGGAGAACCCACCGAGTGCGCCCTGGTCAATGACGCCAATAAGGCGGGTATGCCAAAGACAAAGCTGAAGGAAGAATATCCCCGAATCGGGGAGGCTCCCTTCGATTCCATGCGAAAGATGATGACCACCGTCCATCAGACATCGGACGGAAAGATCGTACAGTTTTCCAAGGGCGCTCCCGACGAGATCTTAAAGCGGTGCAGCAAAGCCTGGGTGAGCGGAGCGGCGGTGCCGCTGACAGAGGAGATGCGGCAGGATATTCTGGAAGCCAACAAGGGAATGGCGGACCGGGCCCTCAGAGTGCTGTGCGGTTCCATGCGGCTGTGGGAGAAGGCTCCGGAGAACTTTGAACCGGAATTCCTGGAGCAGGATCTGATCTATGTGGGACTTTCCGGCATGATCGACCCGGTGCGCCCGGAGGTGAAGGCAGCCATTGCCGAGTGCGGCGAAGCCGGCATCCGGCCCATTATGATTACGGGCGATCACAAGGATACGGCGGCGGCTATCGCCATGGAGTTGGGAATCATCCACAATCCGGACGAGGCCATCACCGGCGCCCAGTTAAATGAGATGGACGACGAGACCTTCGCGAGAAATATTGAGCATTACTCGGTTTACGCCAGAGTACAGCCGGAGCACAAGGTGCGGATCGTTAAGGGCTGGAAGGCGAAAGGAAAGATTACGGCCATGACGGGAGACGGCGTGAACGACGCTCCCTCCATCAAGAGCGCGGACATCGGCGTGGGCATGGGCATCACCGGCACGGATGTGACCAAGAATGTGGCGGACATGGTGCTGGCGGATGACAACTTTGCCACTATCGTATCCGCGGTGGAAGAAGGACGGCGGATTTACGCCAACATCCGCAAAGCCATTCAGTTCCTGCTGGCGTCCAACCTGGCGGAGGTGCTGGCCATCTTCTTTGCCACCCTCATCGGCTTTACGATTCTGCAGCCGGTGCATCTGCTGTGGATCAACCTGATTACCGACTGCTTCCCGGCGCTGGCGCTGGGCATGGAGGCCAGCGAGAGCGACAGTATGAAGCGCCCGCCCAGAAACCCCAGAGAAGGCATCTTTGCCGGCGGTATGGGATTTGACGTGTTCTTCCAGGGACTGATCGTAACGGTGCTGGTGATGATTTCCTTTGCCACCGGCCACTGGATCGAGACCGGTACCTGGGAATTTGTCAACAGCGCTGACGGAACCACCATGGCGTTCCTGACCCTGTCCATGGTAGAGATTTTCCACTCCCTGAATATGAGAAGCCGCAGAGGCTCCATTTTTGGCCTGAAGACTCACAACAAGTTCCTGTACGGGGCCATGATCCTGTCCCTGATCCTGACCACGGCGGTAATCGAGGTGCCCTTCCTGGCGGCGGCCTTTGAATTTACCCCCATTGATCTGGAGGAGTACGCCATCGCCCTGGGCCTGGCAGTGCTGATCATCCCCATCATGGAAGTGGTGAAGCTGGTGCAGAGAAAGCTGGGGAAATAATGGTAAAGGGACTCCCTTTTGAAACATTCTTATAATAGAAAGAGGGTGCTGTTTCGTCATGAAATTCATGATGGGGCAGCATCCTTTTTGTCCCTGCCTGCGGAGAGGCAGGCGCGCCGGCCTTACAGAATGATGCTGAACTTCGGAAAACTCTGTGGTAGAATAAGCGATGAAGAAAAGACGCGCATCAGGAAGCGCAGCGAGGGAGAAAGACAGATATGGCAGATATAATAGAGATTACAGATTTTGACGCGCCCCAGTTGGATATTTACGCCAGGCTGACGGAAAACCAGCTCTTAAACCGGCATGAGCCGGAGAAAGGAATTTTTATCGCGGAAAGCCCCAAGGTGATTGAAAGAGCGCTGGACGCAGGGTACGAGCCTCTCTCTTTTCTGGCGGAGGAGCGGCTGACCCGGCAGGAGGGGGAGACGAAAGAACTGCTGGAGCGCTGCGTCGGCATTCCGGTGTATGCGGCAAAGTATGAACTGCTGACCGGCCTGACGGGCTTTGGACTTACCAGGGGGATGCTGTGTGCCATGCGCCGGCCGCCCCTGCCCTCCCCCGGGGAGGTGTGCCGGGGAGCCCATCGGATCGCGGTGCTGGAGAGGGTGGTGAATCCCACCAATGTGGGAGCCATTATCCGCTCCGCGGCGGCGCTGGGAATTGACGGGGTGCTGCTGACTTCTGACTGCAGCAATCCGCTGTACCGGCGGGCCATCCGGGTGAGTATGGGAACCGTGTTTCAGGTGCCCTGGACCTTTTTCCCGGAGGACTGGGGCTGGCCGGAAGGGGGGATGCAGTTTCTGCGGGACCTGGGCTTTGCCACGGCAGCCATGGCCCTGCGGGAGGATACGGTATCCATTGAGGATCCCCATCTTCTGGGGGAAGAGAGGCTGGCGGTTATACTGGGCACAGAAGGAGACGGACTGGCAGACGGCACCATCGCGGACTGCGATTACACGGTGCGTATCCCTATGTCCCACGGGGTGGACTCCCTGAATGTGGCGGCGGCCAGCGCCGTGGCCTTCTGGCAGCTGTGCAGAGAGGGGAAAAAGGGAGAAAAAGAGAGTATTTAACAAAAAAAGACATGAAATTCAATAGATAACAGGGAAAAAGTGTGATAAAATAAAATAAACGTTTGGTCCGCGAAGAGGGAGAATCGGATTTTAATATTACGCGGGACTTGCAGGAAGGAGAGAGTTATGAAAGAAGCAATGAGACGAAACTGGCGCAGATTTCTGCTGCCGGCTGTGGTTCTGCTGCTGTGCCTGGTGTGGAGCGGTACAGCACTGGCAGAAAGTACGGTGGAACTGCACTACGGCGGCATCCTGGACTATACTAAAGCCAATCAGGTAGCGGAACTGGTGAACCAGCAGAGAACAGCCAACGGGAAGAGCAAACTGACCCAGACCGGGGATCTGCAGCAGATGGCTATGATCCGGGCCATGGAGATTGCCCTGTATTATTCCCATACCAGGCCGAACGGCAATAGAGGCCTTGATATCATGGCGTCCGGCGCGACCAGGGCGGAAAATATAGCCGGAGGGTATACAACGGCCTCAGCGGCGATGAACGGCTGGATGAATTCTTCCGGCCACAGAGACAATATTCTCCGGAGCGATATAGCTCAGATGGGGATCGGCTGCTGCTATATGGACGGCACTTACTGGTGGGTACAGCTGTTTCGGGGCGGCTCCGCCACCGGCGGATCGGTAAAATCAGGCCAGGTAAACAGCGCCATCCGGGTATATGCGAAGCCTTCTATATTAAACATTTACCTGGTAAAGGCAGATGCTGATTTCCGGAAAGACGGCATTATCAACATGGAGGCAGGGGAGACCGGCAGCGTGATTGCCGTCAACTGCAATACGGGATCCGGGTCTGCCAGCCGCTGTCTGTCTCTGTATGCTTCCTCCCCGGGACTGAACTGGAAGGCAGACGGGGGAAGTTCCATCACGGTGCTTTCCACCAAAGTGGGAGCGTCTCTGTACGCGGGAAGCTGCGGCAGCAAAAATCTGACCCTGACCTGCGGCAGCCGTACCTTTAAGGCCCGGGTTTCCGTGGCGCATAAGGCGGGAAGCGCAGCTACCTGTACAAAAGACGCAACGTGCAGCTTTTGCGGTACCGTGGTGCAGAGGGCAACCGGCCATAAAAATACATCCTGTGCCTATAAGACCTGCAGCCGGTGCGGCGCATTGATTCCGCCTACGGGAGAGCATACGCCGGGACCGTCGGCTACCTGTACAAGCGCCTGTTACTGCCAGGTCTGCGGCGTAAAACTGCAGGATGCCCTGGGGCATAACTTTGAACCGGCTAACTGTCAGGCGCCTAAAACCTGTACCAGATGCGATGTTACCACCGGCGGGCTGGGGAGCCATATATGGGGCGGATGGACAACCAGCGGAAACTGGAGAACCCGCAGATGCACCATCTGCCATAAGCCGCAGACAGAGTATCTCCGGCCGAATCAGACGGGCAGCAGCAGTACAAATGGAAGCAGTACAAACGGGAGCAGCACAAACAGCACGGCGAATAAGAATAAGAAAGTTACTTCTGTGAGAATCACAGGGAGCACCAGTCTGACGGCGGGCAAGAGCACGACCCTGAAGGCGGTGGTGTCTCCCTCCAACGCCTCCAACAAGGCGGTAAGCTGGAGTTCCAGCAATAAAAAGTATGCCACCGTATCTTCCAAAGGCGTGGTGACGGCCAAGGCGGCGGGAGCCGGCAAGACGGTGACCATCACGGCGAAAGCCAAAGATGGCAGCGGCAAGAAGGCCACGATTAGGATCAAGATCAAAAAAGCTTCCAAGGTAAAGGTAAAATCCATCAAGATTACCGGAAAGAAGACGATGCTTGCGGGAAAGAAGATTACCCTGAAGGCAAAGGTATCGCCCGGCAACGCCGCCAGTAAGGCGGTGAGCTGGAGTTCCAGCAATAAAAAATACGCCACCGTATCCTCCAAGGGCGTGGTGACGGCCAAGGCGGCGGGAGCCGGCAAGACGGTGACCATCACGGCGAAAGCCAAGGACGGAAGCGGCAAGAAAGCCACCTACAAAATCAAGATCAAAGGCCCGGTGAAGAAGATCACCCTGAAGGGCTCAAAATCCCTGAAGGCGGGAAAGAAAACCACCATCAAGGCTACGGTGAAGATCGGGAAGGGCGGCAGCAAAGCCCTCTCCTGGAGTTCCAGCAACAAAAAGTACGCCACCGTATCCTCCAAGGGAGTGGTGACGGCCAAGAAAGCCGGAAAAGGCAGGACAGTGACCATCACGGCCAAGGCCAAGGACGGAAGCGGCAAGAAGGCCACGATTAAAATCAGGATAAAGTAAAAATTATTGACAAATCCGTGACAAGGATGCTATACTCCCAAACTGTGTGTAAAAAAGGAAAATGCAGGGAAAGAGGAGGAAAACGCAGCTATGAAAAATTCCAATATGACCGCGTTAAAAGCGATTGGCATTTTTATGATCATTTTTGCCCTGGTGTATGCCCTGGTGGGAACACTGGCTCTGGCAGGAACTCTGACAGGCGTGATGCCCGGCCATGAGACCCAGGAAATCATGGTGGTGGTTCTTGCCTATGTGGTAGCGCTGCTGGGTCTGATCTGCGGCGTTGTATGCGTGAAGGGAATCACAGGTTCCGCGAAAGTGTTCGGACTGCTTTTCGGAGTGCTGGGCCTGGCGGCGCTGGTTTATCAGCAGGTTGCCCAGGATTCTTTCAGTATCTTTGACTGCCTGGCCATGTGCTTCGGCGTTGCGATTTATTACATCGCATCTCAGATCGAAAAGGAAAACTAAAAAAGAGATAAGAGAAGGGGACGCTGCAAAAAGATTTCATTGCTTCCGGTACATCCGGTGTTCACTTTGTCCTATCGACATCTGTCCGCAATAAGCGGAATATTTCCGCCTGCTGCGGAACATTTGTCTCGGACATGTGTACACCTGGATGTGCCGGAAGCATATGTATTTTTTTGTAACTTTCCTCCACAATTTATGGCAGAAAGAGGGTGTTGCCTCACATCATGAATTTCATGATGAAGCAACACCCTCTTTTCCATATGGAAAATAAATTTCCGGTATTATTTTTCTTTAGAATAGTATTTCTTTGCCATATCGGAGAGATCATCCTGGGACAGGGTTTTGGTGTCGCCTCCGGTGCACAGGGCCTCAAAATTCTGGAAAATATGCCGGCACACAATTTCCTGAGTGGGCTTGGCAATGAGGGCGCCCAGCGCTTTGGCGATAAAATGAACGCCGGTGCTGATCTCAATCTGGATTTCCAGCTGAATGTGATCGTCAGACGGCTGGGTGAGAGTCAGATAAATGTGGTCATGGCCCATCTTCTGATCGCTTTTGCTTTCGATGATAACCTGTTTTTTTTCTTCATCAAAAGAAGCGATGTAGTGGGTGCAGGAGACTTCCTTGCCGTTGGTCTCGTTGTGGGCAAGCCATTCTGTGTCAGACAGCACTTCCACCCGGCTGCCGGGTTCCACATCCAGCTTGGCAGGGAAATGAAGGGCGGCCCATCCTGTCTCCATTGAAAAAGGAAATTCTTTTGTGCCGTGCAGTTTCATCGGGGTATCCTCCTTATAATCGCAAAACATGATTTTTCTTTCATTATATCTGCTTTTTGGCGTTTGTCTATTTTAAATTTAAAAAAAGCACTGCGCTGCTGCGCGGGAAAACCGGAAAATATGGACAGGGAAAGGGCCTTTGTGCTATGATAATGCGGTTGATGGGCGGCAATCCGAAGAGATTGCCGCAGTACAGAATACAATAGATGAAAAAGAGGGAAGTATGATGAAACGAAAAGAGTGGAAATCCAATGCCCGGTTGGTGCTGAAACGCCATTACTGGCTGTTTGTGGTGCTGTGCCTGATCGCGGCAGTGCTGGGAACGGAGTGTACCTCCTCCATGAACGGGCTGAAAATGCAGTACCGGACAGACTGGGATGAACCCTATGAGAGCCAGGAAAGGCTGACCGATATTTCGCAGCTGTCCTCCCAGATAGTGGCGGACAGTATCGGGGACGTCCTGCTGGGAGATGCCGATGCCGCGGAAGATGCGGCGGAGGGAGAGGACGGAGCGCCGACTCAGGCAGCTTCATCCGGAGAGGAAACAGAAGAAAGCGCAGAGGCGGGAAACGCGGTATTCGGAAGAAGCAGAGGCGTGTTTGCCACCCTGGTAAACGGCTTTTTATCCGGCAGCTTCCTGTCCTCCCTGATTGCGGGCATTCGGTCCATCACCGGTTCCCATGAGGCGGCCACTGTGATCTATATTCTGGCAGCGCTGGCGGTCATGTTCTTCCTGCACTATTTCTTCCTGAATGTGTGCCAGAGCGTAATCCGCCGGATGTTCCTGGAGGGGCGCTGCTATGACCAGGTATCGCCGGGACGGGCGCTGTTCCTGCTGAAGGTGAAGCGCTGGAGAAAGGCGGCCCTGACTCTGATGCTGCAGTCCGTTCTGGGCTGGCTCTGGTCCCTGACGATTGTGGGAGGAATCATAAAACGCTATTCCTACGCCATGGTGCCCTATATTGTGGCGGAGAACCCGGATCTGGGGGCCAGACAGGCCGTTACCCTGTCCAGAAAGCTGATGAAGGGACATAAGTGGGAGCTGTTCCTGGTGGACCTTTCCTTCCTGGGATGGGAGATCCTGGGAGGCATCACCCTGGGCCTGCTGAATCTGTTCTATGTAAATCCCTACCGGATCGCCACAAAGACAGAGTTCTACGCATATGTGAGAAAAGTGGGAAAAGAGGCGGGGGTTCCGGACGCCGATCTGCTGAACGACCGGTACCTGTATGAACAGCCCGGGCAGGACGCGCTGGATAAAGCCTATGGGGATGTGGTGCGCATGGAAGCCAGAACCGACACGGCTCTTGGCAGCCTGCGGGGCATCCGCAGATGGATCGCGGACATTTTCGGCCTGGTGCTGTGGAATGACCGGGAGGAGAAGCGCTACGAGCAGGAGGAGGCGGAGGCCATCCGGCTGGCCGCCAGAAAAGAAGAGTGGAAGGGGCACAGCTACCCTACCCGGCTGTACCCCATACCGGAGAGCCAGAAGCGGGAGTGGGTGGAGACGGCCCACTATATCCGCCATTATACCCTGTGGTCCATGATCCTTCTGTTCTTTGTGATGAGCATGGTGGGCTGGATCTGGGAGGTAACCCTGCACCTGATCACCAACGGAACCCTGGTAAACCGGGGCGTGCTTCACGGACCCTGGCTTCCCATTTACGGAACGGGCAGCGTGCTGATTTTGCTGCTGTTAAATAAATTCCGGAAAAAGCCCTGGCTGGAATTTATTCTGGCCGTCGCCCTGTGCGGCTGCGTGGAATACTACATCTCCTGGCACCTGGAGCAGGTGTATGACGGCATGAAGTGGTGGGACTACACCGGCTACTTCCTGAATATCAACGGACGGGTCTGCGCGGAAGGACTGCTGACCTTCGGACTGGGCGGCATGCTGATTGTGTACCTGCTGGCGCCCATGCTGGACAATCTGTTCAGGAAGATACCGAAAAAGATCCTGGTGGCGGTGTGCGCCGCCCTGCTGGTGGTTTACTGCGGGGATCAGTTCTATTCCGGCAAGCATCCCAACACCGGCGAGGGCGTGACAGACATCGGCAAAGAAGCGGACGCCGGCGGTGAAAACCTGGAAATCCGGGCAGCAGCAGGGCCGGAACCGGCTTTGGCAGCCTCAGAGATCCCGTCCGGTTCGGCAAAATTCCCTCAGGGGCAGGCAAAAGCCGGAAAGACTTGTTAAAGATTTATCATTTTTAAAAAAACAGCTGATTTTTGTTGATTTAATTGATGATTCATGTATAATTAGGTAGGAGGAAACCGGAAAGTCCGATTTCTAAAAATATAGAAGAAGAGAGGTATGATGTAAGATGGCAGAGATCAATTTAAGTAAGTATGGCATTACTGGCACTACAGAAATCGTGCGCAACCCTTCTTACGAGGTGCTGTTTGAAGAAGAGACCAAGCCCGGACTGGAGGGTTATGAGAAAGGACAGGTCAGCGAGCTGGGTGCTGTGAACGTTATGACCGGCGTTTATACCGGACGTTCTCCTCAGGACAAATTCATCGTAATGGACGAGAACTCCAAGGACACTGTTTGGTGGACCTCCGATGAGTACAAGAACGACAACCATCCCGCTTCTGAGGAAACCTGGAAAGCGGTAAAGGAAATCGCGCAGAAAGAGCTGTCCAACAAGAAGCTGTATGTAGTTGACGCTTTCTGCGGCGCCAACAAGGATACCCGCATGGCCATCCGTTTCATCATGGAAGTGGCCTGGCAGGCACATTTCGTAACAAACATGTTCATTCAGCCCTCCGCTGAGGAGCTGGAGAACTTCGAGCCGGATTTCGTTGTTTACAACGCATCCAAGGCTAAGGTAGAGAACTACAAGGAGCTGGGCCTGAACTCTGAGACGGCTGTTGTATTCAACATCACCAGCCGCGAGCAGGTTATTATCAATACCTGGTACGGCGGAGAGATGAAGAAGGGTATGTTCTCCATGATGAACTACTACCTGCCCTTAAAGGGCATCGCCTCCATGCACTGCTCTGCCAACACCGACATGAACGGCGAGAATACCGCCCTGTTCTTCGGCCTCTCCGGTACCGGCAAGACCACC
>DVOS01000034.1 GCA_018713435.1 Candidatus Merdiplasma excrementigallinarum | reverse complement strand
CATCTGTCTCGGACATGTGTACACCTGGATGTACCGGAAGCATATGTACTCTTTTTTGTAACTTCCCCTCACATTTATAGTAGAACAAGGGTGCTGCTTCATCATGAATTTCATGATTTGCAACACCCTCTCCTGAAAGAGCGCGAGACGGGATTCGAACCCGCGACCCTCGCCTTGGCAAGGCGATACTCCACCACTGAGCCACTCGCGCATATGAAATTGGAACAGATATTAAAACCTGAAAGCGCGAGACGGGATTCGAACCCGCGACCCTCGCCTTGGCAAGGCGATACTCCACCACTGAGCCACTCGCGCATCTTTCATGTCCGCTCTCGCGAACATTTAAGATTATACTATGGGACTGTATGTTTGTCAATCCTTTTTTAATAAAATCTATTCCTGTTCCTATTCCCGCAGCAGGATGCTGAGCAGATACTGGTTGTTGGGAAGGGTTTTGTGGGTGATGTTATCCAGCTTGATCAGGTCCAGATCCACCCAGATCTCATCCGCCGCCACATTCACATTGGCCAGCATCACGCCCATGTCAAACTCTGTCAGTCCGGGCGTCATGGCCCGCAGAGGAGAAGGTTTCTTCACAAATACATGAACCCGGTTCTCATACACCACAAACCGCCAGGGCTGCTGGTTGATGCTGGAGGGCGCCAGCCTGGCGGCCTCCAGTATCTCCTTTACCCAGGTCCGGGGACGTTCTTTATAGACGCACAGTTCATCCAGGGGCAGCCGTCTGGCAGCATACCCCTGCCGCAGAAGCGGGCCGGCCGGTTTTCCGAAAGCCAGCGCCAGGATATATTTCATCCCTTCCTCCGGAACATCGTTTTTCTTTTTGGACATACCCAGGAAGCAGCTTCCCACTCCCTTTGTCACCAGATACAGGGAGAGCTGTTCCATAATATAGCCGGCATTCAGCCATGCCCGCTCCTTGTCCTCCGAATAAATCAGAAGATAATAGGGGGCGTTTATCAGAAACAGGCCCTTCATCTGCCGCTTTTTCTCAAGATTTTCCACAATTTCCAGTTTGATCTTAATCCCCGGAAACAGAGGTTCCATCTGATCCATAAAAGCGAATATGCCTGACAGAATATTCTGATTTAAAGGCTCCATCCGATATTTCCGAACGGATTTTCTTCCGTAAACCGCCTCGTACAAATTCATGCGCTCACCTGACCTGTGCTGCTGTTATCAGTGTCTGAAATGTCTCATACCGGTAAAGATCATGGCAATTCCATACTCATTGCATTTGTCGATGGAATCCTGGTCTCTCACGGATCCGCCCGGCTGAATAATCGCGGCAATTCCCGCCTCATGAGCTGCCTCCACGCAGTCAGAGAAGGGGAAGAAAGCGTCGGAAGCCAGCACCGCGCCTTTGGCAGCGCCCTTGCCCAGAAGCTCATCCGCATGCTCCAGTGCCTGCCTGGTAGCCCATACCCGGTTTACCTGTCCCGGTCCGATGCCGATGGACTGTTTGTTCTTTGCCAGGGCAATACCGTTGGATTTTACGTATTTTACCATCTTCCAGGCAAACAGCAGATCCTCCATCTGTTCCGGAGTGGGAGCGGTTTTGGTCACTACCTTCAGGCCCTCCTCCTCAGGAAGCATCACGTTGTCCACTGTCTGTACGATCACGCCGCCGTTTACCTTCTTCAGGTCATAGGCGTGGGCGTCCTGTTTCCGGCTGATGTGATCCAGCTGCAGGATGCGGATATTTTTCTTGGTTCTGAAAATCTCCAGCGCCTTATCCGTGTAGGAGGGCGCTACCACCACTTCCAGGAATACGGGAATCATCTCTTTGGCCAGCTCCTCCGTCACCTCCCGGTTGATGGTTACAATTCCGCCGAATACGGAGGTGGGGTCAGACTGGTAAGCTTTCTTCCAGGCATCCACAATATTGTCCGCGGATCCCACTCCGCAGGGATTTCCGTGCTTGCAGGCCACCACTGTGGGCTCCTCAAACTCTTTCAGCAGTTCCAGGGCGCCGTTTGTATCATTAATATTATTGAAGGAAAGCTCTTTTCCGTTCAGCTGCACAGCCTCCACCAGAGAGCCGGGGCGTCTGCCGATCTCACGGTAAAAAGCGGCCTGCTGGTGAGGATTCTCGCCGTAGCGCATATCCTGCACCTTCTCATACGTCATGGTCAGGGTCTCCGGCAGGGAGAAGTCTCCTCTCTCTCTTCTCAGATAATCCGCGATCATGGTGTCATAGCTGGAGGTGTGCATAAACACCTTCTGCATCAGATAGAACTTGGTCTCCAGGGTGATGCCGCCGTTTTTCAGTTCCTCCAGGATCCTGGGGTAATCAGCCGGATCCGTCACAACCGCCACGTCCTGATAGTTCTTGGCAGCCGCCCGCAGCATGGTGGGACCGCCGATATCAATGTTCTCCACCGCTTCCGCTCTGGTTACGCCATCCTTCAGAATAGTGGCCTTAAAGGGGTACAGATTCACAATCACCATATCAATGGGCTCGATGTGCAGTTCCTGCAGCTGCTTCATATGCTCGGGATTGGAGCGCATGGCCAGCAGGCCCGCGTGAACAGCCGGATGCAGGGTCTTTACCCGTCCGTCCAGACACTCCGGAAAACCGGTAATATCGGAAATCTCGGTGGCTTCGATTTCTTCCTCCTGCAGTTTCCTGTAGGTTCCGCCGGTAGAAATCAGCTCCACTCCCAGGCTCCTGAGTTCTTTTGCCAGTTCCACAATCCCTGTCTTGTCTGAAACACTGATCAATGCTCTCATGATAGATCCTCCTTCAAAATAAACTGACCGCCCGGGCGCACTGCAGACATCCCATGTCAGCGGTCGCCCAGGCGGTCGGCTGTTCATCTCGCTGTGCTCCCCATAGGTTTTCCTATCTTCCGCCAGTCACACAGTTACTATCCCTATCTTACTCTCTCCCCCACTCTTTGACAAGTCCCAATTTATTTTTTTATCCGGAACACCATGACCCGGGTATCATTTTTCTCGTTGAGAAGAAATTCCTCCAGGAGTTCATACTCCGGCCTGCCGGCCGCCGCCGCTTCCGCCAGCTCCGGCTCCATGGTGTAGAGCACCATCATGCCGCCGTCTTTCAGATGCGTCAGGCTTTTCTCAAAAAACCGGCCATACAGTTTCCGGGACTCCTCTTTTGCCTCCTCCCCCTGGCTGCGGGGCATATCCGTGATAATCTCATCAAACAGATACGAATGGGTAAAGTCGAAGTAATCCCGGTTGATGTAATGAACCACGCATCCGGCGTTTTCCGCGTTTCTTCTGGCTTTCTCAATAGCGTCCCTGTAGATATCCAGGCCGTACAGATCATGGGCCGGCAGCGCCTTCGCCCGCTCTGTCAGCATGGTGCCCACCCCGCAGAAAGGATCCAGCACCTGGCCGTTTTCCCTCAGATACGGCCTGGCCAGTTCTACCGCCAGGGCTGCGTTCACCGGTGCGATGGAAGCGGCCACCGTCTCCTTCCGGTAGGCAAATCTCCGGTCAGGAAGCGTATGCAGCCGCAGCATGGGGAGAAAACTTCCGTCTCTTCTCTCCAGCAGACGCAGCTCCACCTCGTAGCCGGAGGGGGTATTGCAAAGTTTTCCTCCGCTTCTGCCGTCCAGCACCTCCGCTATCCGTCGGATCAGAGGCCCTTTCTTTTCCAGGGGAAGCGGCCCTCTGATATCCATCCGGTAATAGTACGCCTCTCCTTTTTCATGGAGCCTGTCCAGATAGTCCGGTATGCGCAGGCCGGCAAGAGCCTCCCCGATCTGCTCCGGGGTTCCGGAAAGGGGAACGGCTCCGGGTATGGGAAACAGCATTTCATTAAAAACCCGGATTTTCATCAGGTCCCTGAGGTTTCCGTTCCGGATTCGCAGTCCCGCCGGAAGTTCCGTCACACTGCCCTCAAGGATCATGGCTTTTACCGTCTCTCTCTGACTGCGGTTTGTCAGAAGAATCACCTCCGGAGCCGGATCATACCCGGTAAAGCGATGGGGCTTCGGCTTCTCGTACCGCAGGATCATCTCCTGAAGAGCCAGCTGTTCCTCCCGCAGATGCTTCCGGTTTTCAGCTTCCGGAATCGCCGACCGCAGCTGTCCCAGCCGCTCCTTCAGTCTGGGAAGGCAGGGAGTGTAGTCCAGCCTGGCTATGGCCTTCAGAAAATCGCTGCGGACAAAGAGGGTTTCCTCCTTCTCATAAGCATGAAAAAGGGACGGAAGCACATCTTCCGTCTCCATTTCGCCCAGAATCAGAGCCGCATTTTTCCGCACCTTCGGATCCGATGAATCAAGGAGCCGGATAAAAACCTCAAACTCTCCTCCCATCAGATAGGCAAGGGCTCTCTGCTTCTCTTCTTCCTTCAGTTCCCGGCGCAGCGCGATCAGATTGGCACGCACATCCTCTCCGGCCTGTATTTTGCTGTACAATTCCTGAATTTCCATTCTATTCTTCTCCGCTGGCATCCTCAGTCTCTGACAGTTCCTCCAGATAAGCCGCCAGTTCATCCACCTGGGTTTCCTCGGTTTCTTCCGTCGCGGCCATGGCCGCCTCGCATTCTTCCCGGTAGGCCATCACGTCATCCTTAAACTCTTCCCACTTGTCTTCATTTTCCACGTAGTAGACAGGGCATTCTTTTCCCGTCACATCGTAATGCCGGATGATCTCGTCCCGTCCCAGACCGTACTTTTCTGTCAGGTAGGCAGTCAGTTTTACCAGAGAATTGTAGGTGGCCTCCGTAAACATACCGGTTTCATCCGGATGGCAGTTCTCTATGGAAATAGACTCATGATTTTCATCGTTGGAGGCGTAGGCAATCTCGTCATCCGGTACGCACTGGATAATCTCACCCTCCAGGCCTACCACGTAGTTGGCGCTCATATACACGCTGTCCAGGTCATTTTTCAGGCTTTCAAAATAGTCCCTGTTTTCCTGGGCGGTGGTTTTGGGATTTCCCAGATAGTGAATCACAATATATTTAATACCGTCCGTTTTGGTGCCCGGCCTTGAAAACTCATTCACGGTCAGCAGCTGCTCGTCAATATCCGGCCTGGGCACTGCCAGCGCCTCCGTCTCCGGTTCCGTTGTATATTCGATGGTTACCTCCTGCTCCAGAAGAGCATCCACATCCTCATCTTCCCGGGGCAGAAGCACGATTATAAAACCTGCCACAACCACCAGCACTTCTATCACTATAATCCAGAGCAGTACATGCCCTGTTCTGGGCGTTCCGTTCTCCGGACGTTCATTTCTCGCTTTACGCATTTCCTGTTTACACTCCTGCAGGCAGCACTCCTCTTCATCCCCTCTTGGCTCTGCCTGTTTTCTTCATTTTTCCCCAAACCAGTATACAATAAAATTTTCCGTTTCGCACGTTTTTTTTAATTTTTTCTTAAAATATATTTTATTGCCGGAGGAAGCCTGCCGGGATTCCCCGCGGCGCAAAAATGCCCGGCGGGGCGATACGGCCTTGCCGCATCCCTCTCCGGGCAGACTGTTCTGATACGGGACGGCCCCTCTGACAGCGTTACTCCACGCTGTAGTTGGGCGCCTCTTTCGTGATATGTATGTCATGGGGATGAGACTCTTTCAGGGCGGCGGCGGAAATCTTCACAAACCGGCCGTTTTCCTTCAGTTCCTCAATGGTGGCTGTTCCGCAGTATCCCATACCGGAGCGCACGCCTCCGATGAGCTGGAATACCGTATCCTCCACGCTGCCTTTATAGGCCACATGGCCCTCCACGCCTTCCGGAACCAGCTTCTTGGCGTTGGTCTGGAAATAACGGTCCTTGCTGCCGTTTTCCATGGCGGCAATGGAACCCATGCCTCTGTACACCTTATACTTTCTTCCCTGATACAGCTCAAAGGTTCCCGGGCTCTCATCGCAGCCCGCAAACATGCTTCCCATCATGCACACATTGGCTCCGGCCGCGATAGCCTTTGTCACATCACCGGAATACTTGATGCCGCCGTCTGCAATAATGGGGATGCCGTATTCCTTGGCCGCCTGATAGCAGTCCATCACCGCGCTGATCTGGGGCACGCCGATACCTGCCACCACACGGGTGGTACAGATGGATCCCGGTCCGATACCTACCTTCACCGCGTCGGCTCCCGCTTCAATCAGAGCTTTCGTTCCCTCGGCGGTCGCCACATTTCCGGCGATCACCGGCAGATCCGGATAAGCTTCCTTCACCATCCGCACACAGCGCAGCACATTGGCGGAATGGCCATGGGCGGAGTCTAACACCACCACATCCACATGGGCGTCTACCAGCGCCTTCACCCGGTCCAGCACATTGGCAGTGATGCCGATGGCGGCTCCGCACAGCAGCCGGCCCTGCTCATCTTTGGCGGACAGGGGATACTTGATCTGTTTCTCGATATCCTTGATGGTCACCAGCCCCTTCAGGTTGAAGTTCTCATCTACGATGGGCAGCTTCTCCTTCCGGGCTTTGGCCAGGATTTTCTTGGCCTCCTCCATGGTAATGCCTACCGGAGCGGTAATCAGGCCCTCGGAAGTCATGGATTCCTTGATCTTCTTTGTGAAGTCCTCCTCAAACAGCAGATCCCGGTTGGTGATGATGCCCACCAGCTTTCCGTTCTCTGTGATGGGTACGCCGGAAATCCGGAACTTGGCCATCAGCGCGTCAGCCTCCGCCAGCGTATTATCCGGAGACAGGTGGAACGGATCCGTGATAACACCGTTTTCTGACCGTTTTACCTTGTCAACCTCCTCGGCCTGCGCTTCAATGGACATATTTTTGTGAATGATGCCGATACCGCCCTGTCTTGCCATGGCAATCGCCATACGGTGCTCTGTCACCGTATCCATGCCAGCGCTCATCAGCGGAATATTCAGCTTAATCTTCTTCGTCAGCCAGGTAGATATATCCACCTGATTGGGAATCACCTCTGAATATGCCGGTATCAACAGAACATCGTCAAACGTAATGCCTTCACTTACAATTTTTCCCATGACTGATCCCTTTCATTATAGTATGATATTTAATTTGTGTTGTTAAATCCTTACTCTAGCAAATTCCGACACAGTTGTCAACACTGAGTTTCATCCGCTTCAGTCTGTAAACACCTTCCTGGGAGCCATCCGCCGCATATCCTGCACCACGGTCTCATCCAGCTCCAGCTTCACCAGCTCTTTTCTTCCCTCCCGGTTAAAAACCAGGGTGTAGGAAGGCGTCCCCGGCTGCAGGGAAGTAAAATCCCTCACCTGGATACCGGCGCTGTTTTTGCAGGAATCCAGGGCATGGGAACCGGTGGGGGCCATTACCTCCAGGTTCTCCAGCGAGTAGCTGGCGCAGTGTTTGCGCTTCTGCTTCGACATAATCTTATCCACATCAATATCTCCGTTCACATAGAGATATTCATACTCCAGGTCGAACCTGGGAAACAGGAAAAATGTCACCACCGCCAGGACAATCCCTGCCGGAAGCAGCGGCATAAACAGCAGGCTTCCCGCCAGGCAGACCACCGTCAGGCCAATCAGTCCTCCCTGCTTGATCCGGTCCGCTGCCGGTGTTGCCCGCTTTACCAAAATCTCTCTGTACAGATCGCTCATTTTCTTTACCGCCTTTGTCTTTAGTAGTTCCAGTGTAACACAAAAGGAGGCAATCGTAAATCACGACTGCCTCCTGTCTGAAAATTAATTTCTGTCTGACGGAATTACATCATTCCCATTCCGCCTGCTCCGCCGGCCGGTGCCGCGGGAGTTTCCTCTTTAATGTTGCCTACTACAGACTCTGTGGTCAGCAGCGTAGAAGCAACGCTGGTAGCGTTCTGCAGAGCGCTTCTGGTTACCTTGGCAGGATCCAGAATACCCGCTTCCACCATGTTTACATAGGTCTCATTGTATGCGTCAAAGCCCACGCCTTCCTCGGACTCTTTCACCTTGTTCACAATCACAGAACCTTCCAGGCCTGCGTTTGCGGCGATATGGTACAGCGGAGACTCCAGAGCCTTCAGAACGATCTTCGCGCCGGTCTTTTCATCCCCTTCCAGGCTGTCTACCAGTGCCGTCAGTTTCTTGGCCGCATGGATGTAAGCGGATCCGCCGCCGGAGATAATACCCTCTTCAACAGCCGCTCTGGTTGCGTTCAGCGCATCCTCCATACGGAGCTTCGCTTCCTTCATCTCAGTCTCGGTAGCCGCGCCCACGCGGATCACAGCAACGCCGCCGGCCAGTTTGGCCAGTCTCTCCTGCAGTTTCTCTTTATCAAACTCAGACTTTGTCTCCTCGATCAGAGCTTTGATCTGGTTGACTCTGTCCGCGATCTCCTTCTTGTCGCCCATGCCGTCTACGATGATGGTATTCTCTTTCTGAACCTTAACAGATTTTGCGTGGCCCAGCATATCCATGGTGGCATCCTTCAGCTCCAGACCAACCTCCTCGGAGATCACCTGGCCGCCTGTCAGAATGGCGATATCCTTCAGCATATCTTTTCTTCTGTCGCCGTATCCGGGAGCCTTCACGCCCACTACCTGGAAAGTACCTCTCAGTTTGTTTACAATCAGGGTGGTCAGCGCTTCGCCCTCGATATCCTCGGCAATGATCAGCAGCTTCTTGCCGGACTGTACGATCTGCTCCAGCAGGGGAAGGATCTCCTGCACGTTGCTGATCTTCTTATCGGTAATCAGGATGCAGGGATCATCCAGAACCGCTTCCATCTTCTCCATATCGGTTGCCATGTAAGCGGAGATATAACCTCTGTCAAACTGCATGCCTTCTACCAGATCCAGCTCGGTCTGCATGGTCTTGGACTCCTCGATGGTGATTACGCCGTCCTGGGAAACCTTCTCCATAGCGTCGGCAATCATGGTGCCTACTTCATCGTTTCCGGAAGATACAGCCGCAACTCTGGCGATCTGCTCCTTGCCTCTTACCTTCTGGCTCATCTCTTTGATAGCGTCAACAGCCGCGTCTGTGGCTTTCTTCATACCTTTTCTCAGCACGATGGGGTTTGCGCCTGCTGCCAGGTTCTTCATTCCCTCGTTTACCATAGCCTGCGCCAGAACCGTTGCTGTGGTGGTACCGTCGCCTGCCACATCGTTGGTCTTGGAGGCAACCTCTCTGATCAGCTGAGCGCCCATGTTCTCAAAAGCGTCTGCCAGTTCAATCTCTTTCGCGATGGTCACACCGTCGTTGGTGATCAGGGGAGCGCCGTACTGTTTATCCAGCACTACGTTTCTGCCTTTCGGCCCCAGAGTCACTCTCACCGTGTCTGCCAGTTTATTTACGCCGATCTCCAGAGATTTTCTGGCGTCAGCTCCGAATTTAATTTCCTTTGCCATGATTCATCAATCCTCCTGAATTTTAATGCGGTCTGTGTTTATCTGAAATGTTCTCTTACTCCACGATTGCAAGAATGTCGCTCTGCTTTACGATGATGTACTCCTCATCCTCCAGCTTTACTTCATTTCCGGCGTATTTGGAATAGATTACCTTATCGCCTGCTTTTACCTGCATGGTAACTTCCTTGCCGTCTACCATTCCGCCGGGACCTACAGCGATTACCTCCGCTTCCTGGGGTTTCTCCTGAGACTTGGATGTCAGAATAATTCCTGATTTTGTGGTCTCCTCCGCTTCCAGCTGTTTCAGAACAACTCTGTCACCTAAAGGTACTAACTTCATTTTATATTCCTCCTTACCAAATTTTCCTGCGTCCGGCACTGCCGTTTCGGCCTGCTCGCTGTATTTCTTTTGTGTTGCTAGCACTCACTTAAATCGAGTGCTAACCGATGGTTCTATATTAGTTAAAAACAGGAAATTATGCAACCGCTTCTATTCCTGTATATTTGAAATTATTCCCCGTTTTTCTTTATTTAACTCTGTTTTCCTTTTATTTTCTCATATTTTTATTTATTTTACACCCCAGGCGCCGGAAACGGACAGAAAAAAACCGGCCCCTTCCGGTGCCGGTCTTCCTGTTCTCACAGCATTTTTTCTTTTTTGATCTTTGCCAGTTCGTCAAACACCACATCGTTCAGCACTTTGATATAGGTGCCCTTCATGCCGGAGGATCTGGACTCGATGACGCCCGCGCTCTCAAATTTCCGCAGAGCGTTTACGATCACGGAACGGGTAATCCCCACCCGGTCGGCAATCTTGCTGGCAACCAGCACGCCCTCCGTGCCTCCCAGTTCATCAAAAATATGGATGATCGCTTCCAGCTCCGAATAAGACAGGGTGCTGATGGCGGATTTCACAATCTGGATCTTCCGGTTCTCCTCCGCATTCTCTTCGTTGACGGAACGCATCATCTCCAGCCCTACCACTGTGGTGCCGTACTCGCTGAGGATAATATCATCAATCTCGTACTGGCCGCTGTTTTTATACATAAACACGGTTCCCAGCCGCTCCCCCGCAATATCGATGGGGTTAATAATAGCCTGATACTTTTTCACGTTCTGGCCCTCAAATCCCAGAGTCTCCAGGTTTACGTTTTCTTTGGTGGAAAGCACACTTAAAAATCTTTCGTTCAGCATGGGTTCAATAAAGCCGCCCACCTTGTCTACAATCAGTTCCTTAATCTCCTCCACTCCCGGGCACTCGCTGACACCCAGCACTTTTCCCTTGCGGCTGATCACCAGTATATTGGAATCCATGATCTCCGTCAGTACTTCACAGATGTCATTAAATACAACCTTGCTGGAATTGTTGTTATGCAAGAGCTGATTAATTTTTCTGGTTTTATCTAATAACTGTACACTCATACCTGCCTCCCACACATTTCAGGTTTTATTACGATAGAACAGATTTTAACATAAAATTTTCTGATTTTCAATCAAGTTTTTGCATTTTATTCATAATATATCCACAATTTTCATTGGCACACACTAATTTGTTCCCTTTTTCCACCATGTAGCCGCCGCACTGGGGGCATTTCTGGTCTGACGGCTTCTGCCAGGACATAAAATCGCACTCCTGGTTTTCGCATCCGTAATACCTTCTTCCCTTTTTCGTCTTCCGGATGACTACCTCTCCGCCGCATTTGGGGCAGGCAACCCCTGCTTTTTCCAGGTAGGGCTTTGTATTCCGGCATTCCGGGAATCCGGGACAGGCCAGGAATTTCCCGTGGGGGCCGTATTTGATCACCATATGCCGGCCGCATTCCTCGCAGACCACATTCGTCACCTCGTCGGCGATGGACACCTTCTCCAGGGTCTTTTCCGCTTCTTTTACCGCCTCGTCCAGATCCGGATAGAAATTTTTTACTACTGTCTTCCAGTCCAGGGCTCCCTCACCCACTGAATCCAGAAGGGACTCCATATTGGCGGTAAAGGTAACGTCAATGATGCTGGGGAAGGATTTTTTCATCATCTGATTCACCGCTTCCCCCAGTTCCGTCATATACAGGTTTTTCTGTTCTTTTACCACGTAGTGTCTGGCCAGAAGCGTGGTGATGGTAGGCGCGTAGGTACTGGGCCGTCCAATCCCCATTTCCTCCAGGGTCTTAACCAGTGATGCCTCCGTATAATGGGCGGGAGGCTGGGTAAAATGCTGTTTGCTGTCAAAGCTTTTCAGCGTCAGCGCGGAATTCTCATCCAGCTTTCCGGTAAGAAGATTTCCTCCCTTCAGGTCCTCCTCCCCGTCCGTATACACAGACAGGAAACCGTCAAACAGCAGTTTGGAGGCCGACACGGTAAACACATACTCATTTCCCTGAATTTTTACAGACGTAGTCTCAAATCTGGCCGGCTGCATCCGGCTGGCGGTAAACCGCTTCCAGATCAACTGGTAGAGGCGGAACTGATCCCGCCCCAGGGCCTCCTTGATCATGACAGGACTCCGGCGTATATCGGAAGGCCGGATGGCCTCATGGGCGTCCTGGATCTTCTGGCCGTTTTTCTTTTCTGTCACAGCGGAGGCCACATAGGAATCCCCGTAGGTTTTCCCGATATATTCTCTGGCGCTTCTGTCCGCTTCCTCTGAAATACGGGTGGAGTCGGTACGCAGGTAGGTAATCAGACCCACGGTTCCCTCTCCCTTGATATCAATGCCCTCGTAGAGCTGCTGAGCCAGGCGCATGGTTTTCTGGGTGGAAAAATTCAGCACCTTGGCCGCCTCCTGCTGCAGGGTACTGGTGGTAAACGGCAGGGGAGCCTTCTTTATCCGCTCTCCCTTCTTTACTTCCCGCACCTGATAGGCGGCGCCCTCCAGCTCCTTTAAAATCCGGTCCATTTCCTCTTTGGAGGAGATGGCCATCTTTTTCTCTTTTCCGTAAAACTTGGCTGTGAGAGGTTTTTTCTCGCCGGCCACGGCAAAGGCGGCGTCCAGGGTCCAGTACTCTTCCGGAATGAACGCGTTGATCTCATCCTCCCGGTCCCCGATAATCCGAAGCGCCACGGACTGCACCCGGCCCGCGGACAGACCTCTCTTTATCTTTTCCCACAGCAGGGGGCTGATCCGGTATCCCACCATGCGGTCCAGCATTCTTCTGGTCTGCTGGGCGTCCACCATGTTCATGTCAATCTCCCTGGGATGCTTCAGAGCCTCTTTCACTGCGGTTTTCGTGATCTCGTTAAACGTGATGCGGTACATTTTTCCCGGGTCCAGCTTCAGCGCCTGGGCAAGATGCCAGGAGATCGCCTCTCCCTCCCGGTCAGGGTCCGTTGCCAGATAGACTTTATCCGCCTTCTTTGCCGCCTTGCGCAGCGCTGCCAGAATGTCGCCCTTTCCGCGAATGGTAATGTATTTGGGTTCATAATCATGTTCCGGGTCAAATCCCAGCTGGCTCTTGGGCAGATCCCTCACATGCCCGTTGGATGCCATCACCTCATAGTTGGAACCCAGAAATTTCTTTATGGTCTTCACCTTCGTGGGTGACTCCACAATCACCAGATACTTTGCCATAATATTCCCTCCCGAAGCGGTTCATCCGCTCCGCGCGGCCCCTTTGCCTCCCCTGTTTTCCTTTTTCCGGAAAGGACCGGCCGCTATTTTGATTTTGCGTACTGATTTTTTGAAACCTCCGTCACCAGGCCCGCAAGCTGCAGACGCACCAGAATTCCGGCCAGTCTTCCCACAGGAAGCGCCGTGCCTGCGGCGATTTCCTCCAGACCTTTTGGCAACAAATCGAGGTTACTATACACCAATTCTTCCTCAGGCGCAAGTGAAAGTTTTTCTTTTATCCTTTCTTTTGTTCTTTCTCTTCCCGGATTCAGATTTTCCAGCAGCCCCTCCACAGAAGTAAGAATCCCGGCGCCCTCCTCGATCATCCGGTTGCAGCCCCGGCTGAGCACATCCGTCATTCTGCCCGGAACCGCATACACGTCCCGGCCCTGCTCCAGGGCCAGGTCTGCCGTAATCAGAGAGCCGCTGCGCTCTCGGGCCTCCACCACCACTACCGCATCCGCCAGGCCGCTGATGATGCGGTTGCGCATGGGAAAGTGAAGGCGCAGGGGAGCCGTCCCCGGCGGAAATTCAGACAGAATCCCGCCCCTTTCCAGCACCATTCCGTAAATTCTGAAATTTTCCCGGGGATAGCAGATATCAGGGCCGCAGCCCAGCACGCCGTAGCTTTCTCCTCCCGCCTCACAGGCTGCCTGCTGGGCCGTGCCGTCGATTCCCAGAGCCAGGCCGCTGATTACCTGGATTCCTTCCTTAGCTAGGGCCGCCCCCAGTTCCCCGGCCGCCGTTCTTCCGTAATGGCTGCACTGTCTGGCCCCCACCACCGCCACTGCGGTCTTGTCGGGACATGGCAGTTTTCCTCTGAAAAACAGTCCCGCCGGACAGTCCGGCAGCTGCCGCAGCTTTTCCGGAAAATCCGGCTGCTGCCGGCTGATAAAATGTATTCCCTGCCGCGCCAGTCTATGACTGATCTCTTCCGGTTCCCGTTCTCTTTGAAATTCCAGCAGCTTCTTTGCCCAGACTCTGTCTTTCCACTCAGCAAACGCGCTCCCGGGCGCTCTGTAAATCTCCTCCGGTGTTTTAAAATGTTCCAGCAGCGTCCGGATCTGCCGGGCGTACAGCCCCGGCACGCTGCAAAGCCACAGCCAGTACAGTTCTTCCTTTTTTGTCTCCATCCCTTTCCTCCTACATCTTCCTCCAGTATTTCTGATCCAGGGAGCGGTAGCACACTGCCTCCGCCAGGTGCTCCTCCCCAATCTGTTCCTGTCCCTCCAGATCTGCGATGGTGCGGGCTACCTTCAGGATGCGGATGTGAGAGCGGGCCGTCAGTTCCAGCCTGGCAAAGCTGCTCTTCATCATCTTTTCCCCCGCCCGATCCAGCGAACAGTACCGTTTTACCCCCTCTGTATCCAGGTCGGAATTCAGCCTGTAGCGGGTGCCGGCATACCGCTCCCGCTGAACCTGCTGGGCCCTCTCTGTCCGGCTTCGGATAGCGGCGGAGGACTCCCCGGTGCCGCTGCCTGACAGTTCCTCATACGACACCGCCCCGGCTTCCACTGCAATGTCAATCCGGTCCAGCAAAGGAGCGCTGATATGGTCCAGATAGCGCCTCACATCCCGGTAGGAGCAGGTGCACCGGTTCATATCCGGATAGTATCCGCATTTGCAGGGATTCATGGACGCTACCAGCATAAATTCCGCCGGAAACAGATAATTTCCCGTATTCCTTGTAATGCAGATCCTCCCCTCCTCCATAGGCTGGCGCAGTATTTCCAGGGTTCCCTTTTCAAATTCCGGCAGTTCATCCAGATACAGCACGCCCCTGTGAGCCAGGCTTACTTCCCCGGGGCGGGGACCTCTTCCGCCTCCTGCCAGCGCCGCGGGCGTCACCGTGTGATGGGGCGACCTGAAAGGCCTTCCGGTCATCAGCGCCGCTCCCTCCGGCAGTTCCCCCGCAATGCTGTGTATCTTGGAAATCTCCAGAGCTTCCTCCAGGGAAATCTCCGGCATAATAGTGGGAATCCGGCGGGCCGTCATGGTTTTTCCCGAACCGGGCGGGCCGATGATCAAAAGATTGTGGAAGCCGGCTACTGCCACCTCCGCCGCCCGGCGCAGCAGGAACTGTCCCTGAATCTGGGAAAAATCCGGCCCTGCTTCTTCTTTATGCCGGTTACGGATTTCTTCTATATTAATAGAGCGCTGTTCCAGTTCCCCCTGTCCCCGCAGATACCGAATCACCTGCCGGATGTGTCCGGCCCCCAGCACCTTAATTCCCTGTATCACGGATCCTTCCGCCAGATTCTCCTCCGGCACAATACAGGTGTGGCAGCCCTGCCTGACTGCGCAGGATACGAGCTCCATTACGCCCCGGATCCCGTTGATTCCTCCGTCCAGGCTCAGTTCTCCCACAAACAGAATCCCTTCTGTTCTCTGCCTGGGAATCTGCTCCAGACAGGAGAGAACCGCCACCGCAATAGGCAGATCGAATCCGGATCCCGCCTTCCTGATATCCGCCGGCGCCAGATTTACGGTAATGCGTCTGGCCGGAAGCCGAATCCCCGTATTTTTCAGGGCGGTCCTCACCCGATCCTGGGCTTCCCGCACTTCGGAAGCCAGGTATCCCACCATGGAAAAAACCGGAAGCCCATCGCTTACATCCGCTTCCACTGTGATTTTACGGCCGTCAATGCCGCAGATGGCCGCCGACAAAACTGAACTGAACATAAAAGTCCCCCTTTCCGGTTCTGTCTTTCGATCATTCTGTTTTCTGTCATGGAATGCGAGGAAGAATTTTCCTCAGATGAAATGTGACTATACTATAGCATAATCCGAATAGAAATACAATAACCATCCGAAAAACGGCTGCCCCTGAAGTTTGGCGCTCCGGGGCAGGCTACATCTCTTTTCGTATCGGTTTTTGAAACAGGGCCTCCCGGCCGCAGACTGTCAGGGTATACAGGGAGTTCTGAGTCTCCCGGAAAAAGCAGGTTTCTCCGTCTATCCTGTGTTTTTGGCAGGCGCTCTCCTGCCTCTCCTCCTCTTCCCAGACCTGAAATTCCCGCAGGTCCCGCCGGATGCCAGTTCCCAGATATTTCAGGTAGCTCTCCTTCCTGCTCCAGATCCGATTCAGCCACTGCTCCTGTTCTTCCGGTTCCAGTTTTCGCAGTCTCTCCCGTTCCAGAGGATGGCAGATCCTGGCTGCCAGGCTCTCCTTCCAGGGGAAGCGGTTTTCCACGTCTATTCCCACCGGAGCGTCTCCCAGGGCGCAGGCAACGCAGGCGGCGCAGTGACTGATATTAAAATGAATCTCCGGGTGTCCTTCCAGCCGGGGCTTTCCCCCAGGAGCGGCGATATAGTGAAACGGCTCTTTTTCCGTTTCCGACCAGTTTTCCCGAATGCTCTGCTCCAGCAGGCGATAAGCCAGCCTGTGCTGGCTTATTCCGTCTGCTTTTTTATCCGGTTCCGGTACTCTCTCGCAAAAATAAATCTTTATCATCTCTCAAAACACTCCCGCAGCTTAAGAAGCGCGTTTTTCTCAATCCTGGATACATAGGAGCGGCTGATCCCAAGCTCTCCCGCAATCTCCCGCTGGGTCATTTCCTTTTGTCCTCCCAGCCCGTACCGGGCCGTCATCACCCGCTTTTCCCTCTCGTCCAGGACCCGGTCCAGATTCTCGTACAGCTTCCCGGCGTTCTTGCGCAGTTCCAGGCGTTCCAGCACATCCACCGGCTCACTCTCCAGGATATCCATGAGCCGAAGCTCCCGTCCCTCCTGGTCTACACCGATTTTTTCATAAATGGACACTTCCCTGGCCTGTTTTTTTCGGGCGCGCATCATCATCAGCAGTTCATTTTCGATGCACCTGGCCGCATAGGTAGCCAGGCGGTTGTTCTTTTCACAGTCAAATGTGGATACCGCCTTGATCAATCCAACAATCCCGATGGAAATCAGATCATCCTGATCCACATCAGCCCCCTGATATTTGCGCGCCACGTGGGCCACCAGCCGCAGGTTGCGTTCAATCAGAATATTTCTGGCTTCCACATCACCCTCTTTGCACTTTCGAAGATAATGCCGTTCCTCTTCCGGCGGCAGCGGCTTTGGAAAAGTTTTCAAAAAGCACCTCGAAGGGGGTTTTATTTCATTCTATGACGGCTTATGTCCAATCGTGCCTGGCCTTTTTATCCTTTCCTGCGCAGAATATCATACTGCCGGGGCGTCTGCTCCAGAAGGACTTTCAGTTTCTGTTTCGCGTGAGGAGCGCTCTCCATATCCTGCCCCTCTTCATTCAGAATCCGCAGCACCCTGGTCTCCAGATTGCTTCCGTCCGGTTTCATAATCTCAATGGTCTCCCCCAGGGAGAACTTGTTCTTCTGCTCCACTCTGCAGTATCCGTCCGGCGTGATCTCCTCCGCCATCCCCAGATAAACGTAGTCTTTCGAATAGGTGCTGCTGCCGTAGATCTGTCCCTCCTCATCCGGTTTCCCGTAGAAAAATCCTGTGCCGTACTGCCGGTGAGTACAGGCTTCCATCTCCTGCCGGTACCAGTCCCTGTTTGTCTCATACAGGTTTTTATCCTTCAGGCAGTCGTCAATGGCCTTCCGGTAAGTGCGGGTTACAACCGCCACATAGAGAGCGTTTTTCATTCTCCCCTCTATCTTCATACTGTCAATCCCCGCCTCCAGAAGATCCGGAATATGGTCAATCATGCACAGGTCCCTGGAGTTAAAAATAAAGGTTCCCCGCTCATTTTCATACACAGGCATATACTCCCCCGGCCGGCTCTCCTCCATCACCGCGTATTTCCAGCGGCAGGGATGGGTACAGGCTCCCTGGTTAGCGTCCCGGCCCGTCAGGTAGTTACTCAGCAGGCATCTGCCGGAATAGGATATGCACATGGCTCCGTGGACAAAGACCTCCATCTCCAGATCATCCGGTATCCGGCGGCGTATCTCCCGAATCTCTTCCAGGGTCAGTTCCCGGCCGCATACCACCCGGCTGGCTCCCTGTTCTTTCCAGAATCGGAACGTCTCATAATTGACATTGTTGGCCTGGGTACTGATATGCCGTTCAATCCCGGGGCATACCCGCTTCGCGATCATAAAAACGCCGGGATCGGCTATAATCAGTCCGTCCGGTTTAAGCCGTCCCAGTTCCCGGAAATATTCTTCCACGCCTTCCAGATCCCGGTCATGGGCCAGGATATTGGCCGTCACATATACTTTTGCCCCGTGGCTGTGGGCGAAAGCGATGCCCTCCTCCATCTCCTCCAGGGAAAAATTTTTGGCCTTTGCCCGCAGTCCGAAGGCTTCTCCTCCGATATAGACGGCATCCGCCCCAAACACCACGGCGGTTTTCAGTACCTCCAGGCAGCTGGCAGGTATCAGTAATTCCGGCTGTCTCATGACTCCTCCCTCTCTTCTTCCTTTACCGTGACTGCCGCCCCATCTCCCAGGGGAAGCACGGAAGTGACCAGTCCCTCTGTGTGGGTCAGCTGATACAGATAATCCCTCATTCGCCTGTAAATCGTCCGGTTTCTGCGCTCCACCGCGTAGTGGGACTCAATAATATCTCCCTCCTGCAGCACATTGTCGGAGATCATCACGCCTCCCGGTTCCAGAAGCCGCAGGGTTTCCGGCAGGAAATGAATATACTGTCCCTTGGCGGCATCCATGAAAATAAAGTCGTAGGCGCCGGAAAGCTGCCGCAGCACCTCCAGGGCGTCCCCCTCCAGAAGCGTAATCTTATGTCCGAAAGGAGAAGCGGCAAAATTCTCCCGTGCTTTGGGGATCCGTTTTTCATATTTCTCGATGGTGGTAATCCGGCAGTCCGGGGAAGTATGCTCCGCCATCAGGAGGGCGGAAAAACCCACCGCGGTTCCCACTTCCAGAATGCGCCGGGGGCGCTTGAGCGCCAGGAGCATCTTCAGAAAAGACTGCATCTCACGGCGTATAATGGGTACCCGCTCCTGACGGGCCCTGGCTTCAATCTCTGCCAGCATCCCCTGATTTCCTCTATCCAGGGAATTGATATAGGTGACCATTCGTTCATTGACTATCATCAGGCCAGTCCCTCTCTTTTTGTCTGTCAGTCATTATCGATGGAAATAACATCCTCAAAGGCGTCCAGTTCCAGGTTTGTCACACTCATCACATCCATACTGATATTCTGAAGCATCCGGCACATACTCAGTTCCCTGGTAATATACCGGTGGATAATTTCATTCTTGCACAGCTCATGCCTTCTGGCAAACATACGCTGCATCTCCTCCGACACATCATTTCCCTGGCTGGAATTCTGCAGAAGATAAACATCTCTGCGGTAATCGTCAATCAGATGATGCAGTTCCGGATGTCCCGCCACCTCGGCCTTGCTCTCCTCATACTGCAGATATTCCTCGCTCTCCCGTATGGCGTCCATCAGCGCCTCCTTGCAGGCTTCTACCTTGCCATTCATCTGTCTTCCTCCTTGCAACGGGTGTATATCACTTCGGGCTGCCGCAAAGCCATATCCACAGCCTGCAGCAGCCCGCATCTCTTTTCACTGTTTGCTCCGCTTTAACGGAATTTATTCATCCACTTCCATAATAATGGGCAGGATCATGGGACTTCTCTTGGTTCTCTTCCAGAGAAATTCACTCAGAGAATCCCTTATGGAGTTCTTGATCTTTCCCCAGTCCGTCATCCTTCTGTCCAGACAGTTATGCAGGGAATTCTCCACCACTGACCTGGCCTCATCCATCAGATCTTCCGACTCTCTCACATACACAAATCCTCTGGATACAATATCCGGACCAGCCAGAACCTGGCTGCTGTATTTTCCGAGAGTGAGCACCACAATGAGAATACCGTCCTCCGCCAGGTGCTGACGGTCACGCAGCACGATATTTCCCACATCGCCTACGCCCAGTCCGTCCACCAGAATGGCGCCGGTCTGCACATGGCCTGCCACACATGCCTTCTCCTCGGAAAGTTCCAGCACATCGCCGCTTTTCATAATAAAAATATGGTCTTTGGGAATCCCCAGATTTTCCGCCAGTTTGGCCTGCGCCGTCAGATGACGGTACTCGCCGTGAACAGGGATGGCGTATTTGGGACGCACCAGGCTGTAAATCAGCTTGATCTCCTCCTGACAGGCGTGGCCCGATACATGGGCGTCCTGGAAGATCACTTCCGCCCCTTTCATATACAGTTCATTAATCACCTTGGATACGGCTTTCTCATTTCCGGGAATGGGATTGGAACTGAAGATTACGGTATCCCCCGGTTTGATCATCACTTTCTTGTGCATGTTGGCGGCCATTCTGGAAAGAGCCGCCATGGACTCACCCTGGCTTCCGGTGGTGATCAGCACCATCTGCTCGTCCGGATAATTTTTCATTCTCTCCAGGTCGATCAGGGTGTTGTCCGGTATATTCAGATAGCCCAGCTCTGACGCCGTGCTGATGACGTTCACCATGCTGCGGCCTTCCACCACCACTTTTCTTCCGTACTTGTAAGCGGAATTGATGATCTGCTGCACCCGGTCCACATTGGAAGCGAAGGTGGCTATAATGATCCGGGTATTGGTATGCTCCGCGAAAATATTGTCAAAGGTTCTTCCCACCGTGCGCTCCGACGCGGTAAATCCTTTCCGCTCCGCATTGGTACTGTCGCACATCAGGGCCAGAACGCCTTTTTTCCCGATCTCGGCAAACCGCTGCAGGTCAATGGCGTCTCCGAATACCGGCGTATAGTCCACTTTAAAGTCTCCTGTATGCACCACAATGCCAGCCGGAGAATAGATGGCGAGAGCCACCGCATCCTGAATGCTGTGATTTGTCTTGATAAACTCTATCCTGAACTCTCCCAGGTTAATGGACTGTCCGGGCTTTACCACTTTCCGCTTTGTGGTGCGCAGCAGGTTATGCTCCTTTAATTTATGCTCAATCAATCCCATGGTCAGCTTGGTGGCGTACACGGGAATATTCATCTGTTTCAGCACATAGGGCAGCGCCCCGATATGGTCCTCGTGGCCATGAGTGAACACAAATCCCTTCACCTTCTGGATATTATCCTTCAGATAGGTGATATCCGGGATCACCAGGTCAATGCCCAGCATGTCATCCTCCGGAAATGCCAGACCGCAGTCCACGACAATAATACTGTCTCCGTATTCAAAGGCAGTAATATTCATCCCGATCTGCTCCAGTCCGCCTAACGGGATGATCCTCAATTTTGAATTTTTAACGATTTTCAAATTACACCTCCAAATTTTGTCAATTTCCGTTCCATCTGTCTGTTGTCACTCTCTGCGGCACGCTACTGCTCCAAATCCACGTCCTCAAGCATCTCGGCGAAAATACGGCCCACTGCCTCCAGTTCGACCTCATCTTCCACCATCTCATAGAGCGCTTCTGTCTCACCGTCTTTTGACAGATCCTTTAAAATCCAGGCTTCCCCGTCACCTTCTTCTTTATCCGTCACCAGAAGATAACTGATGCCGCCTATCATGGTCTGCTCCAGAACATAGAATTCTTCTGCTCTCTCTTCGCCTGCCGGCATAAACTTCACTTTTTCCATTCTGATTCCTCAGCAAGAACCGTTCCGCCGCCCCAGCGCCGGAATCGGCTGTTTACTTTTCTTCTTTGTTTTGGTTTCTGTCCAGGTATCCCTGCAGGATATAGACCGCTGCGATCTGATCGACGTAATCCTTTCTCTTTTCCCTGCGTACTTTGGCCTCCATCAGGGTCCGGTTGGCCGACACCGTGGTCATGCGCTCATCCCACATCTCCACAGGCAGTCCCGTTCTTTTTTCCAGCGTCTCCCGGAAAGCCAGGGATTTCTCTCCCCGGTCCCCCACCGTATTGTTCATGTTCTTGGGAAACCCAAGAACGATCTTCGTCACACTGTACTCTTCAATCAGTTCCTGAATCCTGGCCAGAGTGCGGCGCAGCTTGCTCTCAGACTCCCGTCGGATAATCTCCACGCCCTGGGCCGTCAGCCCCAGTCCGTCGCTGACGGCTACCCCCACTGTCTTTGACCCGAAATCCAGGCCCATAATCCGATCCCGCACTATCGCTGTATCCATGACTTGTTCCTGATATACTCTCTCAGCAGTTCCTCTACCAGTTCGTCCCGCTCCACCTTCATAATCATGCTGCGGGCATTCTTATGGCTGGTAATATAGGTGGGATCGCCTGACATAATATATCCCACAATCTGATTCACCGGATTGTAACCTTTCTCAGCCATCGCCTTATAAACCACTTCCAGAACAGTTTTCACTCTTGTCTCCGGATCCGTACTGACCTTAAAATATTGTGTATTATTGATCTCAGCCATCTTATCACGCCCTTACCTTTACGCAGGCGGAATGATTCATCCCGCCTTTCGTATTCCATAACCAATTCAGATTTATTTTAATATAAATCAAACAAATTAGCAATCCTTTTTCTCAGGTTTCATTTTCAGCCCCTGTTTTTGCCGGTTCAAAGAGAAGAAAGTCCTCTTCCTCCGGCATCACGGCCAGCGTTCCGGAAAGGATCCGGTTTGTCAGGTCCTGCTCTCCCGGAAACAGAACCCGGATATATTCTTTCGTATAGCCCGTGCTGAATAACCGGCCATTATGGGTTATTTTCTCTTCAAACAGTACCTGGCACTCTCTGCCCGCCCATTTTGCAAGAAAGGCTCTTTTATTTTCCCGGTTCAGCGCCAGCAGCCTGTCGCTGCGCCGATTTTTTTCCGGTTCGGGAATCTGATCCGGCATCCGGGCTGCCCTGGTTCCCTCCCGCCTGGAGTATTTAAATATATGGGTCTCATAGAGCCGGATTTTTTTCAGGAATTCTTCCGTCTCACAAAACTCTTCCTCCGTCTCTCCCGGGAATCCCACAATCACATCCGTAGTCAGCGCCGGATCCGAAAAATACTGCCGCAGGATCCCGCAGCGCTGCTCATACTCCCGGGCCGTATAGCGGCGGTTCATCCGCCGAAGCACCGTATCGCATCCGCTCTGCAGGGAAAGATGAAAATGAGGGCAGAATTTCTCCAGTCCGGCCAGTGTTTTTGCGAACTCTTCCGTCACAATGCCGGGTTCCAGGGAGCCCAGCCGGATGCGGCGGATTCCTTCGATCTCATGCACCCGCAGAATCAGATCCGTCAGCCCGGTTCCCAGATCCGTTCCGTAGGAGCTTAGATGGATGCCGGTCAGCACCACCTCTTTTACGCCGTTTTCCGCCAGCTGCTTCAGCTCCTCCGTCACTTCCTCCGGCCTGCGGCTTCTGGCTCTTCCCCTGGCATAGGGAATCACGCAGTAGCTGCAGAACTGGTTGCATCCGTCCTGTACCTTTATATAGGCTCTGGTGTGCTCTCCGGTCCGGTTAAGGAACATCTCTTCATATTCCCCCGTATGGTTGATGTCAATCACCCGGCTTATTCTCCGGTTTTTCTGCTCCCTCTCATACTCTTCCAGCGCCAGGATCAGATCCTTTTTCTGATTATTTCCCAGAATGATATCCGCCTCCACCGCCAGGCCGGTCCGCTCCACCGCGGTCTGCACATAACAGCCGGCGGCCACAATCACGGCCCCGGGATTCATCTTTTTGGCCCGATGCAGCATCTGTCTGGATTTGCGGTCAGCCACATTTGTCACTGAGCAGGTATTAATCACATATACATCCGCCCCGGGAGCAAAGGGGACAATCTGATAGCCCGCTTCCCTGAGCTGCTGCTCCATGACCTCCGTCTCATATGAATTTACTTTGCAGCCCAGGTTGTGAAGAGCCGCTTTTTTAACCTGTGTCCGTTCCATGAAAAGCCTCCGCAATCTCTGTTTTCATCTTGACTTTTACTTATATAGAAGGTAAGATATTTCTAGCAAATTACTTTTTATCTTATGGAGGAAATGGCAATGAAAACAGTTCAGATTTCATTAAATTCGATTGACAAGGTAAAATCTTTTGTCAATGATATTACAAAATTCAACTACGACTTCGATTTAGTATCCGGAAGATATGTCATCGATGCCAAATCTATCATGGGAATTTTCAGCCTGGATTTATCCAAACCCATCGACCTGAGCATTCACGCCGAGGATGATCTGGATGAAATTCTGGAAACCCTGAAACCGTACCTGATCTGAAGCCTCAGATAAATATAGATTTATCCGAAACCTGCAGAACTTCCGCCTGTCGGATCCCGGACCCGAGTGTCGCTCCTGTCCCGGCCGGACGGCGGAAGTCTTTTTTTATGCCCTTCGTTCTCTACTGAATTTCCAGCACTTCTGTGGTCTCAATGGCCGTTTTCACCAGCTCATCAATTTTTTCCGTCAGCTTCTGCTCGGAGCGCTTGATCGCATTCAGATTCGGCTTTGTCACCGGATGCTTTGCCACAAAGATGGTGCAGCAGTCCTCATAGGGCTGGATAGACGTCTCGTAAGTGCCGATCTTCTCCGCGATATCCACAATATCCTGCTTGTCAAAGGCGATCAGGGGGCGGAAAACCGGCATGGTGCACACCTCGTTGGTGGCGGCCAGGCTCTGCATGGTCTGGCTGGCTACCTGCCCGATACTCTCTCCCGTTACCAGGGCATGGCAGTGATCCTCCCCGGCAAAATGTTCCGCGATCTTCATCATATAGCGGCGCATGATAATCGTCAGTTCATCATGGGGGCACTGATCATAAATGTAGAGCTGAATATCCGTGAAATTCACCACATGAAGCCGGATGGGGCCGGAATAGCGGGCCACCAGTCTGGCCAGGTCCACCACCTTCTGCTTCGCCCGCTCGCTGGTATAGGGAGGCGCATGGAAATAGGTAGCCTCCAGGGTTACGCCTCTCTTGGAAATCATATAGCCTGCCACCGGGCTGTCGATTCCTCCCGAGAGCAGAAGCATGGCTTTGCCGTTTGTTCCCACCGGCATTCCTCCCGGTCCCGGAATGATCTTGGAATAGATATAGATTTTTTCCCGGATCTCCACATGGATCATCAGTTCCGGATGATGCACATCCACGGACGCTCCCGGAAAGGCATCCAGGATCCTTCCGCCCAGATAGGCGTTTACCTCCATGGATTCCACCGGATAGCTCTTTCTGGCCCGGCGGGTCATAACTTTAAAGGTTTTTCCCTCCATCTGATACACTTCCGCCAGATAATCAATCACCTCATTGCCCAGTTCCTCCAGGCCGTGATCCTCCACCTTCATCACCGGGCAGATGCCTACAATGCCGAACACCCGCTGCAGCGCTTCCACTGTCTCGTCAAAATCGTAGAGCCCTTCCGCGTCAATATAGATTCTTCCCTGCTCCCGCCAGGTATGGAAGTTTCCCTCCACCCTGCTCAGGGCAAAATTAATCTGATCCACCAGGGCCTGCTCAAACAGATATCTGTTTTTTCCCTTTATTCCTATTTCTCCGTATTTAATCAAAAATGTCTTAAACATACAGGTTCCTTTCCTACACTAATGTCTGGTATAGCGGCGCAGCAGGGGAAGCAGCTCTCCCAGCGTCTCCAGACAGTAATCCAGTTCTTCCTTCCCGGTCTGCTCGCAGAAACTGAAGCGCACCGTGGTTTCCAGAAGATCCCGCTCCAGGTGGATCTCCTTCAGCACAGCGCTCACCGGCAGCTTTTTATTGGAGGAGCAGGCGGAGCCGGCGGAAACATAAATATTTTTTTCCTCCAGCGCGTGAAGCAGCACCTCGCTGCGCACGCCCTTGAAACTGACGCTCACAATATGGGGGGCGCTCTTCTCCCCCTCTTCGCTGTTAATCTTTACATCCGGCAGTTTCCGGACGCCTTCCATAAAATAATCCTTTAATTCATACAGCCAGGACTGCTTTTTTTCAAAATCCCGGTAGGCTTCCCGGGCTGCCGCCCCCAGGCCGGCAATGCCCGGCACATTGTCCGTACCGGAACGCATCCCGTGCTGCTGGCCTCCTCCCAGTATCAGAGGATGGAGCTTTGTCTTCTCCTTCACATAGAGAAATCCCACTCCCTTGGGCCCGTGAATTTTATGGCCGCTTACCGACAGCATGTCAATCTGCAGTTTTTTGGGATAGATCCTGTATTTTCCGTAGGCCTGAATGGCATCCACATGGAAAAGGATCCCCGGATTGTATGCTTTGATGATTTTCCCGATCTCCTCCAGGGGCTGTACCGCTCCCATCTCGTTATTCACATACATGACGGATACCAGAATGGTGGTGTCCCGCAGTTCCCGGCGCAGATCCTCCAGACTGATATGGCCCTTTTCATCCACCGGAAGATACGTAATCTCAAATCCCTGTTCCTGCAGATACAGCAGGGGCTGGATCACGGCGGCATGCTCGATGGCGGTGGTAATCACGTGGTTTCCCGCCCGCCTGTTTGCCATGGCGCCGCCGATCAGCGCCCAGTTGTTGGATTCCGTGCCGCCGGAGGTAAAAAAGATTTCTTTTTCGCTCACCTTCATGGTGGCCGCAATGGTTTCCCTGGCTTCCCGCAGGTACCGCTCCGCCTCCACTCCCTTTGTATGTCTGGAGGAAGGGTTCCCGTAATCCTCCATCATCGTTTTCACCACAACATCCCGCACGCTCTCCAGGCATCTGGTTGTGGCGGAATTGTCCAAATATGCTTCCATGTTATTCCTCCAGCTGAAACATCAGCACAGACAGCAGCGCCATCCCCGCCGTCTCCGTGCGCAGAATTCTTCTGCCCAGCGTAATGGCCTGGGCCCCTTTGTCCAGGGCCTGTTCCACCTCTTCCCGTTCAAATCCGCCCTCAGGGCCGATAAAAATCCCCACGGACTGTCCGGGCCGGATCCAGCTTATAATCTCCCGGGTCCTGTCCATGTTTTCCGCCAGTTCATAGGGAATCAGCTTCAGATCCAGCTTTTCTCCGTACGCAAGAGCCTGCCCGAAGGACATGACCTCTGTCACACGGGGAATCACCAGGCGTTTGGACTGCTTGGCCGCGCTCTCGGCAATGGCGTTCCAGCGCTTCCGTTTATTTTCTTCTTTTTTGGCGTCCAGCTTCACCACGGATCGTCTGGAAGCCATGGGAATCACCTCATAAACCCCCAGCTCCACCGCTTTCTGGATAATCAGCTCCATCTTGTCGCTTTTGGGAAGTCCCTGGAAGAGATACAGCCTGGAAGGAAGCTCCACGCCGCTCTCCTCCACCCACAAAATCTCTGCCGTCACCTGCTCTTCTGTAATCCTGCTGATCCGGCAGCGATAATCCTTTTCGTCCTGGCCGGTGCACAGCCGCAGCTCTTCCCCTGGCTTCATCCGCAGCACATGGGCGATGTGGTTTACATCCGATCCCTCAATGGTAATCTCTCTCTCCCCGATCTGATCCGGAGATACAAAAAAACGGTACATGGCTCAGACCTTTCTGGCCGTGACAGACACCCACTCGCCCTGGCGTGTCACCTCTTCCACCAAAAGGCCGGCAGCCTTCACCGCAGCTGTCACCAGCTCTTCTTTCTCATCCAGAATGCCGGAGGTGATGTAAATCCCCCCCTTTTTCATCTGCTTTACGATCACGGGCGTCAGGGCCGTCAGCACATCCGCCAGGATATTGGCAGCCACAATGTCATATTTCTCATAACCCGCCCAGTCCTGTACTTCGGGGTCATCTATGATATTGCCGATCCGCATGTCCATGGAGCCTTCCGGTATCCGGTTGGCTTCCAGGTTCTCCCTCACCGCCGACAGGGCGCAGGGATCCAGATCCGTTCCTCTGGCATGCTTTGCCCCCAGTTTCAGCGCCGCAATGGAAAGGATCCCGCTGCCGGTTCCCACATCCAGGATCTCCGTATCCGGCGTCACATACTTTTTCAGCTGCCTCAGACACAGCTGGGTGGTTTCATGCATTCCCGTACCAAAGGCGGTTCCCGGATCGATATGGATCACCATCTTGTCCCGGTCTTCCGGCTTCATCTCCTCCCAGGAAGGAATAATCAGAATATCGTCCACATAAAACTGATGGAAATACTGTTTCCAGTTATTAATCCAGTCCTTGTCCTCTGTCTGGGATTCCTCCAGGGTGCAGGGCCCGATGTCCATAAAAGAGCGCAGCTCCTCCAGCTCCTCCTTCACCCTGTTCAGCAGTTCTTCCTTATCCGCGTCCTCATCCAGGTAAAAATTCAGATAGGCAAAGCCGTCGTCCGCAGGTCCCTCGGGCAGAATATCCACAAACATCTGCTGTTTCTCCTGCTCTGTCAGCGGAACCTTGTCCTCAATCTCCACGCCCTCCACTCCGGC